>JAVBVJ010000058.1:0-22754 GCA_031554355.1 Oscillospiraceae bacterium | reverse complement strand
CAATCTGCGCTACGACACACGCGTGAAACGGCATGTCAGCGCCATCGCGGAGAAGGCGGACGAGGTACATGTGCTGGCCGCGCCGAACCCGGACGAGCATTTTCATCTCGATTTGCCCAACGTGACCCACAGCTTTGTGCGGGTTGTGCCGGGGAAGTACCCGGTCTCGCCCGGTCTGCTCGAAAAGCTGAAACCGCTGAACATGACGGATGAGGTGCTGTCGTTCGCGTCGTTTCTGCTCAGCGACACCTACTATGTGTCCGAAGAAACCACCCGCCTGCTGGAACTGCAGAAGCGACTGTTTTCGTCCGGCCGGTGGGCGGATCTCCGGGCCGCTACCCCGCTGGAGCTGCCCGACAACAAACAGATCGCGACGTGGTTCTGGCCCGTCATGCACTGGATCGACTGGGCCGTCGAAGCGGTGCTAATTCCGGCGGACGTGGTCTACTGCAACGATATCAGCACATTGCTGTGCGGCGTGGCGCATAAAAAGGAATACGGCAGCCGCCTGATCTATGACATACACGACGTGCCGTACGACCTCTCTGTCAACAACAAAACCCGCGCGCAGCGCTATGCGACGGCCATGGCGGAGAACGAGCTGATCCCGCACGCCGACGCCGTGGTCAGCATCGGCAGACTCATGCTCGCGGAGGTTCAAAAACTTCACAACGTGACCGCGCCGATGGTCTTTATCCCGAACTGCACTGTCGAAAAATGCGATGAAAGAATAGAATTTACACCCAAAAAACGCGCGAAGCCGGTGCGGTTCTACTACCACGGTATCGCGCATCCGGTACGTGGGCTGGAGACGGTGATCGAGGCGCTGCAGCAGGTGGAGGGCGCGGTTCTGAATCTACGCTGTCTGCCGTCGGAGTATCTCGACACGCTGGTGGAGCTAACCGAACAGAAGGGACTGTCCGACCGGGTGTTTTTCCTCGACGCGGTCGGCGCCGCCGATATCCCGCGGGTGACGGCCGAGGACGCCGATGTCGGCTTCGCGTTCTGGGACGATCACGGCAAGGAGCGGATGAGTCTGGGCGTCCGGACATGCCTGAACAACAAGTTCATCGAATACCTGAAAGCCGGCGTTCCGGTATTGACCATGAAGGATACAGAACAGGGAAATATCGCGGAGGAGTACGACTGCGGTTTTGTCGGAAAACTCTGCGTCGAGGATCTGGTTGCGCTGATGCGCAAGATGTGCGCGATGTCGCCGAAAGACTACACGCGGATGTCCGGGAATGCGCTCCGCGCCTCCCGGGAACTGTTTGACTGGGAGCTGTACAAGGAGCCGCTGCAGCGGGCGGTGCTGGGCACGGATGCGTCCGCGGGTCCCCGCGAAATACAGCTGGAGCGCCGGTGGCTGGCGCAGGAAAAGCGCGTCTGGCAGCAACTGTATTTCAACATGTATCAGCGCCGTCTCGCGATTCAGCAGCGCGGCGTGTCCAACCACTATCTCCTGAACCCCGAAAACTACACCGAGGAAGCGCGCGCCAAACTGTTGCAGGATAACGCCGCCCTGAAGGAGCGGTACGCCGAGCTGAAACAATCCACCAGCTGGCGGATCACAAAGCCGCTGCGGTGTTTTGTGGATCTGTTTCGGCGGACAGACAAGAATACAACGCCGAAAGGAGCGCAACCATGAACGCACTGGTGATTCACCGCAACAACCTGAAGTATGCGCTGCGGGCCTGCCGGAACATTGAGGTTCTGGCGAAACACATGGATCACGTCCAGCTGCTGTTGTGCCCGATCGACGACGATACCTGCGAGGTGCAGGGCAGCAACATCGACCACAGTTTTTTTGACTTTCAGCCTTTCGAGGAGAACTACCAGGAGCGGATGCTGGCGGTCGCCCGGGAGCTGGACATCGAGACGGAGATTCTTTCTGTCGCACCGGTGCTGGCCATCGAGAGCATCTACGCGACGCCCGAGATATTGCAGGAAGCCTACAGCTTGCAGGAGAGCATCTTTTCGTCCCAGCGGTGGAGCGACGTCCGGAAAGGCATCCCCGAGCCGTTGCCCCTGATGGAGAACATGGGCACCCTTCTGGGCATTGTCCAGAAAGCGCTTCTGCTTGCAAGGGAGGCTGTGGCTTATCCCGCCGACATCGTGTGTTGCTCCGATTACATAACCCTGATCGCCGGTGTCGCGCACAAGAAAAAATACGGCAGTCGTCTTGTCTACGATATTCCCGACATCTTTTACAATGAGCTTCCCTATCTGTTTTGCCGCCTGTCCCGGTATATCGCGGCGATGATCGAGTATACATTCACGCCCTATGCGGACGTGGTGATGAGTGTGGGACGGCGCATGATAGAGATCCTGCAGCAGCACTACCGCCTCCCGCAGCCGATGCTGTTTATTCCGAACTGTTCCGGCAACACCGAGACGTTTCCCGTCCGGGAGTGCGCCGAGCGCGTCCGTTTCTATTTTCAGGGTATCGCGAAGCCGCTGAGCGGTCTTGAAGACATCATTCAGGCGCTGGAACTTGTTCCAGAAGCGCTGCTGGTCCTGCGCTGCCTGCCGTCCGCCAATCTGGATCTAATCAAGGAATCGGTCGAGCGCTCGGGCGTGGCAGACCGCATCACCTTTTTGGATCCGGTGCCGCCCGACCGCCTTGTCCACGACAGCGCGACCAGCGGGGATGTCGGCATCTCGTTAATCTCGGTGCCGGTGCACGATCCCTCCTATTACGTCAAGATCGCCATGACGACGAAGTTCGTCGACTATGTGCAGGCGGGAATGCCGGTGCTGACGATGGAGGAGATGGAGCAGGGCGCGGTCACCGAGCGGTACAACTGCGGGGTCACGATCGGCACCTGCACGCCGGAATCGATCGCGGCAGGCATGCGGTATTTCATTGATCATCGCGACGAGTACAGGGAGATGTCCGCGAACGCACTGCGGGCGCACCGCGAGCTGTTCTCGTGGGATCAGTACGAACCGCTCTTTGTCGATGCGGTCTGCAAACCGCAGCCGGGCGCGCCGCAGATGCTGTATCTCAGCGAGGAACAGCTGTGGCAGCGGCAGGAGCGCGAGATCTGGCAGACGGAATTTATCACCGAACTTTTAGCAACCCAGAGATACGACAATGAGCTCCTCGAGAAGCAGCGCGAGATGGACGCGTTGTGGTGGGAGAATCAGGGGCTGGAGCAGCTGTGCGGTGAGTATGAAAACTCGACGAGTTTACGGCTCACCGAGCCGTTGCGCAAGCTCAGAGGTTTCTTCCGCCGGCTGTTTCATCGGCAGTAGCGCCGCGACGGGCATCCAGTCCGATAATCCGAAAATAACCGCAAAAAAGGATAGTTAAATGAAAATCACCGTAGTAGGATCCGGCTATGTCGGATTGATCGCCGGCATCTGTTTTGCCGATTTCGGCAACGACGTCGTCTGTCTCGACACTCAGGAGAGCAAGATTGCGCTGCTGCGTCAGGGAACCTGCCCGATCTACGAGCCGGGCGCAGAGGTCCTGTTGGAACGGGTTCTGAAACTGAACCGCATTCATTTCACAAACGACACCGCGCAAGCCATCAAACACGGCGACGTGATCTTTGTCGCGGTCGGCACCCCCGAGGACGCGGCGGGCGCGGCGGATCTGTCCGGCGTCTTCGCCGTGGCGGAAAGCATCGCGCAACACGCGGACCGCTATGTGCTGGTGGTGGACAAATCGACGGTGCCGGTCGGCACGGCGAAACGGGTCGAGGACATCATCCGCGCGGGACTCGAAAAACGCGGCTGCGACTTCACCTGCGACGTCGCATCCAACCCCGAGTTCATGCGAGAGGGCAAGGCGATTCAGGATTTCCTGAACCCCAACCGCATCGTGGTCGGCGCGAGAACCGAGCGGGCTTTCGCGCTTCTGAAACAGCTGTACGGCGTCTTTGAGCGCAGCTTCAAGCTGCTGGTCACGACGACGCCGGAAACCGCGGAGATGATCAAATACGCGTCCAACGCCTTCCTTGCGACAAAGATCACCTTCATCAACGAGATCGCCAACCTCTGCGAGCAGGTCGGCGCCGACGTGCAGGTCGTGGCGAACGCGATGGGCCGCGACGAGCGCATCGGCTCCAAGTTCCTGCACGCGGGCCCGGGTTACGGCGGCTCGTGTTTCCCGAAAGACACCAAAGCGCTGGTCGAGATCGGAAAGACGCACGGCGTGGACATGTCGATTGTCGGCATGGTGGTGCAGGCCAACGAGCGGCAAAAAAGCCTTGCGATCGACAAGGTCTTCAAGGCCATGCCGGCGGGCGGCACGATTGCGCTGCTGGGGCTGTCGTTCAAGCCCGAGACCGACGACGTGCGGGAATCCCCGGCGATCGATATGATTCGCGCGCTGCTCGCCGACGGCCGGTTCGATCTGCGCGTCTACGACCCGCAGGCGATGACGCAGGCCAAAGTCGCGTTGCAGGATTGCGGCAACACCGATAAACTGGTGTGGTGCGAGAACGCGCACGAGACGTGGCGTCAGGCGGACGCCATCGCCATTCTCACCGAGTGGATGGAATTTCGCAGCATCGATTTTTCGGACGTCGCGCCCGTTCGGGTGCTGTTCGATTTCCGCAACATCTACCAGCGCGCCGAGGTGGAGAGCGCGGGATTGCAGTATTACGGCACCGGGAAATAGCCCCGCCTGCCGCTGATGAACGATACGCGGGCAACCGATACAACGAAGGAGATTTCTATGAGATACGCACTGGTCGGTTGCGGCCGGATCGCGCGAAACCACATTGCGGCGGCACAGCGCAACAACCTCGAGATCGTCGCGGTCTGCGACACCGACTCACAGAAGGCGCGGGACCTGATACAAACCCACCAGCTGCCGCCGACCGTTTCGGTCTTCACGGACTACCGGGAGCTGTACCGGCAGCTGAAACCGGATCTGATCGCGATCGCGACCGAGAGCGGCAACCACGCCGAGATCGCCTTCCAGTTGATCCCGCTGGGCTGCCACCTGATCATCGAGAAGCCGATCGCGCTCAGTCTCGCGGACGCGGATAGAATCATTCAACTGAGCGAGTCGTACGGCACCACCGTGTCCGTCTGCCACCAGAACCGCTTCAACAACGCGATTCAGGCGGCGCGGACGGCGCTGGAGCAGGGGCGGTTCGGCGACCTGTCGCACGGCAGCATCCAGATCCGCTGGAACCGCGACAAAAACTACTACGATCAGGCCCCGTGGCGCGGAACGTGGGCGCAGGACGGCGGATGCCTGATGAACCAGTGCATCCACGGCATCGACCTGCTGCGCTGGATGATGGGCGACGACATCGAGTCGGTGTCGGGGACGATCTCTCAGCGGTTCCACGACTACATGGAGGCCGAGGATATCGGCGTCGCGGCGGTGCGGTTTCGCAGCGGCGCGGTGGGCATCATCGAGGGCACGGTGAACGTGTTCCCGAGCAATCTGGAGGAGACGCTGTGCGTGTTCGGCCGCGACGGCACCGTTAAAATCGGCGGCACGTCCTGCAACAACACGGAGGTGTGGCAGTTCCGCGATACCCGCCCGCAGGACGCCGATCTCAGCCGGTTGGCGGAGGCGACCAGTAATGTGTACGGCAACGGACACACGAGCCTGTACGCCGACGTTATTGAGGCGATCGGGACCGGCCGCCCGCCCTACATCACCGCCAAGGCCGGCAGAGACGCGCTCGAGACGGTGCTCGCCGTCTACAAATCGGCGCAGGAAAAGACGAGCGTCGCGCTGCCGCTGCCATCGTATTCCACACTCGAAATGAAAGGCTTTTTTGGTGACCGCTGATGGAATTTATTGATATCAGAGCGCAGTACCTACAGTATCGCGCGGAGATGGACGCCGCCGTTCTGGACGTCATGGCGTCGGGGCACTTCATCATGGGCGAGAGCGTCGTCGTGTTCGAGGACGCGCTGTCCGAGCGGCTCGGCGTCCCGTACACCGTCTCGTGCGGCAACGGCACCGACGCGCTGCAGCTTTTATACATGGCCTACGAGATCGGCCCCGGCGACGCCGTGTTCGTGCCCGATCTGACCTTTATCGCGACGCACGAACCTGCCTGTATGCTGGGCGCGGAACCCGTGTTCTGCGACATCGATCCCGTGACCTACAACCTCTGCCCCGCCGCGCTGGAAGCGCGCATTCAGGAGACGATCAAAGAGGGACGGCTGCGCCCGCGATGCATTGTGGCGGTCGATTTCCTCGGAAACCCCTGCGACTGGGACGCGCTGTCCGCGCTCGCGCAGAAATACAACCTGCTGTTGTTCGAGGACGCGGCGCAGAGCTTCGGCGCGACGTATCACGGCAAACCGTGCTGCGCGCTCGGGGACGCCGCGACAACCAGCTTTTTCCCGACCAAACCGCTGGGCTGTTACGGCGACGGCGGCGCGGTCTTTGTGAAAGACAAGGCGATCGCCGACATCATGGTTTCGCTGCGCATGCACGGCAAGGGCGCGAGCAAGTACGAGAACGTCCGCATCGGCATGAATTCGCGCCTCGACACGATGCAGGCCGCCGTTCTGCTCGTGAAGCTCGCGCATATCGACGAGGAACTGGCGCTGCGGCACAAGTTGGCCGCGTACTACACCGAAAACCTGAAAGACCGCTTCGTGACGCCGACCGTACTGCCCGACTGTACAAGCGCCTACGCGCAATACGCGCTGCTCGCGAAAGATCCGACGGAGCGGGACGCGATGATCGCGCGGCTGACCGCGAACGATGTGCCGAGCATTCTGTACTACCCCAAAGCGATGCACGAGCTGGATGTGTTCGCCGACAACCCCAGTATCCACGGCGACTTTACGCAGACACAGCGCTACGTCAACACGCATTTCTGCCTCCCCTTCTCCCCGTACATCGCCGACGCGGACGTACAAAAAGTTCTGTCCGCGCTGCGTTAATTCCCCGCAAAATACCGCGGCAACAGCAAAGCCGGTATGCGATGCATACCGGCTCTTTTTATTTCGTGATCCCAGCTTTCGCGTTCTGCGCGGCCGCCGCGGATCGGGCCTACACCTTCGCCGCTTTCGCCACGAGTTTGTCGAACTGCGGCAACAGCTGCTTCTCGAGATCGTGGGGCATGCGCCGTTTCAGCTCATGTTGGCCGGGGGTGATGTGCGCCGTCGCCGTATCGACCTTCTCGATCGCTTCGACCAGCATGTTTACTTCCATCTCGTACTGCCGCTGCGCGACCGCGTGGAACGTGTCGTACGGCTTGATCGGCACCAGCTTGCGGTCGATCATCAGGCCCGCGTCGACCTCATCGCCCAGCTGATGCGTCGTGACACCGATCGGCTTCTCCTCCAGAATCGCCCATTTCAGCGCGTCCAGCCCCCGGACATTGGGCAGGTATCCCGGATGGGCGTTGAGAAGGATGTGGCGGTTGATGACCGACTGTTCCACGATGCCGGCGCCGCAGATCAAGATCTTTGTCTTCGGCGCGAGCCCGGTCTCGTCGAGCCCCGCGCAGTACCGGTACCCGAAGCGCCTGCACAGCTCCTCGGGCGGGATCTGGTTCGTGCAGGGCGGCCGGTGCTCGATCAGCGGCTGAAACGTCTTTTGGTAGTGGTGCGGCTTGGCAAAAACAATGACGTCGTCGTACCCCTTTGCCTTGAGCAGGCACAGAACATCGTAGGTTTTTCGGTGCGGAACATCGTAGGTCAGCAGACCAATCATCGGATTCCCCCGGGCATTTTGCGCTTTATTTTAACACAGTATTATAATAAGGTATTTAAGCGCGAATAGCAACGGGGACATTTTTTCTGATAAGGATCCGGGTCGTTCATCCGTGTCAAACTGCGGTGGCAGGTCAGCACAAAAAGCATTCCTAAACCTATCCGTCGTGCACCGTCTTTGTGTGTGGCCCAATAAAGTCTGCGCGGCCTGTCGCTACCCCGTGAAATGGCCGACGATCTGCGTCAGCTCCTGCAGGCAGTCATCCAGGAACTGTTTGTACCCGCACAACCCGTCGGGGTCGATGTACTGGGCGCGGCGCATGCGCTTGCAGCCGCCGTTGCAGACGGCGCGGTACGCGCAAGCGGCGCAGGGTTCGGGCGGCGCGGGGTCGGGATCCAGAAAGCCGCTCGCCTGCGCGCGGTCAAAAACTTCGCGCAGCGGCATTTCCGCGAGGCTACCCAGCCGGTACGCGTCCAGCACATAGAAGTCGCAGGGGTAGACGCTGCCGTCGGCCTCGACGACATTCTGGCACTGGCAGCGGCCGATCATGCCGCAGGCGGTGACCGCGCGGCGAAGAAAAAGATTCGCGACGTCGTCGAAGAACTTGACGCTGATGTAGTTGCCGCCCAGCAGCTCCTTTTTCCAAAGCCGGAACAGCGCGCTGTAAAAACCGCTGAAGTTTTTCGGCGTCAGCGCCCATCGGCCGGGCTCGTCCGCACCGAGATCCTCGAGACAGGGAATAAACTGCACGAAGCGGATCTTCTCCCGAAGCAGGAAGTTCCAGATCGTCTGCGGGTGGCGCGCCGCCTCGTCGGTCAGGACGCAGAGCACGTTGTAGTCGACGCCGGCCTGCTCCAACAACCGCTTGGACTGCAGGACACGGCTGAAGCTGCCCTTGCCCTGCCGGTCGATCCGGTTGGCGTTGTGCGCCGCCGCCGCGCCGTCCAGCGACAGACCCACCAAAAAGCGGTGTTCCTTCAAAAAGGCGCACCACGCCGCGTCCAATGTCGTACCGTTGGTCTGCAGCGCCCAGTGAACCGTCACTTTTTTCGGCTGGTTCGCCACGAGCTCCGCAAAGCTCTTGAAAAAATCGAGGCCCGCCAGTGTCGGCTCGCCGCCCTGAAACCCGATGTTCAAGACGTCGCCGTCCGAGAGATCGCTGTAGATATTGGCGACCACTTTTTCCGCCGTCTCCCGGCGCATGATGCCGTAATCCGGCACCGCGCGCCGTTGGCTGACGTCGGCGTAAAAACAGTATCGACACTGCAGGTTGCAGCGCGACGAAGCCGGTTTGATCATGACCGAAAGCATCTTCATCTCGTCACCGTCACAGGTTGCGAATCACGTTGATGACGACCAGGCCAAAGACCAGAATCTGCGCGGCGCTGAACAGGGTGTTCGCGCCCTTTTCGCTGACGCGCTTGTGGATCACGCTGCCGATCAGGCCGCCGGCGACCGCGGCGACCAACATGGCCGCAAGCACGCCGGTATCCGGAATGATCAGCTTGCCCGTCACCGCCAGCATCACCAGTTTTGCGAGCTGGCTGAACAGAATCGTGAACAGCGAGTACAGCGCGGCCGACTTCGTCGAGAAGCCGACCAGCATCACGATGAGCGCGACGTTGATGGGGCCGCCCCCGATGCTGAGAAACGAGGCGGCGAGGCCCATGAAAAGCCCGGCGAGCGCCGCGGGAACCGCGCCTGTCAGATGCGTCGAAAAGCGTTTTTTGCGGTTCATGTACACAAACACGAAGATGATGAGCAGCCCCAAAATGACGTTCTGCACGACGGTGACGCGGGTCGAGTCGAGATTCCGGATCAGCCGTCCCAGCAGCAGCGCGCCGAGGATGCCGCCCGCCGCAGCGCCCAAAGCCAGCGGGATCGCGGTTCGGTTGTCGGGGCGCTCGGGGTTCTTCCGCTGCCGCAGCAGCGAAACGACTGCCATGACCAGCACCGTCACGGTCGAGAACACCGAAATCCCGGCGGCGTTGAAATCGCCCAGCAGATCGAGCAGCGGCTTGATGATAACGCCGCCACCCATGCCGGTCACCGAACCGATGACCGTCGCCGCCAGAACAATTAAAAAGTAAACCAGAACACGCATCGCTGTCCTCCGACAGATTCAATCGGCAGCGGCCCCGCCGCGGGAGAGATAGAACAGTATCATCTCGGCCGTCTTTTCGACGAGGCTGAAGTTGATGGATCTGCGTTCGTGTTCTTTCAGCAGCACCTGATTCGAAATCGAGCGCATGGATTGCATCACAAACTCGATGTAGAACGGCACCTCCGCCGCGGTCAGGCACAGCGTCTTGTCCCCTGCGCCTTTTTCGAGCGCCCCGCGCAGATGCTTTTTAAGCGGCTGGTTGATGTGCGGCGCAAGTTCGGTGGTGTACCGGACGAAAGCGGGGTCGTCCTGCGCAAGGCCGAGCAGAAAGAAATCGAAATCCGAGAGAAACCGCATGAACTGCTTTGCCGTCACCAGACCGAAATCGCGCACGTCCCGCGCCTTTGTGTCCTGCCGCAAATAATAGTGCCGCAGCACCCAGCGCAGCTGTTCGCGTCCCGAAAGCGCGGCGTCCGGCGCCGCGTCGTCCTCGGGCAGCACATGGGTGAACGCGTAGTACCCCGCCTCGACAAGCAGCAGATTCCGGTTCTCGTAGTAGCGGTAGATGTTGCGCGCGGTCAGCCCGCACTGCGCCGCGACTCCGGCCATCGTCAGATTGTCGATTGAGCTGTCCAGCGCGGTGCGCAACGCAGCCACCAGTATCTTCAGCCGCGTCGCCGTCTTGACCCGGCTCTCCTTGTAAAACGCTGCAATGGGTTTCATAGAGCCCCCTTTTCGGAATAACTCTATTGTAAAATGCCTAAAGTGGAATGTCAAACTTTGTGACATTTTCGGATTGACAGGTGCTGCGTTCCGTTCTACTATAATGTCATACTGCGTGACATTTTTTAAGGAGGACTCCCTTGAAGCGACCCAACATTGTGCTGTTTGTTCCAGACCAGATGCGCGCCGACACCGTGCACCACCTCGGCAACGCGGCGTCGCACACGCCGAACCTCGACGCCATGCTGTCGGATGCGGTGTCGTTCGGCAGCGCGTTTGTGCAGAACCCGATCTGCACACCGAGCCGCTGCAGCTTTATGACGGGGCAGTATCCCCACGCGCGCGGCCACCGCACCATCGCTCACATGCTGCACCGCGATGAGCCGTTTTTGCTGACCGAGCTGCGGGACGCGGGGTACCACATCTGGATCGACGAGCGCGGCGACCTGACGCCCGCCGAGGGCAAAAACCCATACGGCTACTACGCCGACACCGTGTTTCAGCCGACACAGAAAATGGACATGCGTGCCGGGACCGTTCCGCGCGGCGAACCGAACGGCGACAACTACTACTCGTTCTACCGCGGGATCATCCCGACCGACGCCGGTAAAGATGACGTCGTCGACATCGACGCAGCGTGGGTGCAGGGCGCTGTCGATTTTATCCGAAACCGGCCCAAGGACAGACCGTTTTGCCTCTACCTGCCGCTGCAATACCCCCACCCGCCCTATCAGGTCGCGCAGAAATATGTCGACCTCGTGGACGAAAATCAGATGCCGCCGCGCGTTCCCGCGCCCGACTGGGACGCCGCCGGAAAGCCGGAGATCCTGAAAGGCATCCACGCGCTGCAGAATCTGACGGGTTGGGATGAACCGCGCTGGACAGCGCTGCGGCGCGTCTATCTCGGCATGTGCGCGCGCGTCGACGCCCAGTTCGGGCGCGTGATCGCGGCGCTGCGCGAGGCCGGTATCTACGACGACACCGCCGTCTTTTTCTTCTCCGACCACGGCGATTATACCGGCGACTACGGCCTTGTCGAGAAAAACCAGAACACGTTCGAGGATTGCCTGACCAACGTGCCGCTGATCATTAAGCCGCCGAAATCCGTCGGCGTCAGGGCGGGCGTCAGCACGGCGCTCGTCGAGCTTGTCGACTTTTACGCGACGGTTGTCGAGATGACCGGCATCACCCCCGCGCACACCCACCACGGAAAAAGCCTGCTGCCGCTGCTGCGCGGCGAGACCGCGACCCACCGCGATTATGTGTTCTCGGAGGGCGGCCGTCTGCACAGTGAGGAACACTGCAACGAGTCCTACTACAAGAAGGATCTCGCGCAGCCCGACAGCGAGTACTACCCCCGCCTCACCCTGCAGGCGTCGCAGGGGCCCGCGCACACCAAGGCGACGATGATCCGCACCCATAAACTGAAATATGTGCGGCGGCTCTATGAAAAAGACGAGCTGTACGACCTTGAAAAGGATCCGCGCGAACAGAAAAACGTCATCGACAATCCGGCCTACGCCGCCGACGTCGAAGCGCTGAAGGACGCCATGCTGCGCTGGTACCAGGAGACGGCGGACGTCGTTCCCTACAAGGAGGACGAGCGCGTCTCCCGAAGCACGATTCTGACCTACATGAAAGCGGCGCTGCCGCCGTTCAAGTATTTCGCCGCGAAGATGGCGCTGAACAGCGGTATCAGCCTGCAGCAATTGATGGCGATGGCGGGCGGCGACAAAGCAAAAGAAGAGGAGCGCAAATCATGAGCAAAAAGAATCCGGGCGGCATCAAAGTATCTGAAAAGCTCGCCTACTCGATCGGCATGCTGGGCACCAACGTCACCTACGGGCTGACCACCGGCTACCTGCTGTACTACTTCACCGACGTCTACATGATTCCGGCCATCGCCGTCAGCGTGCTGATGCTGGTGGCGCGGCTGTGGGACGCCATCAACGACCCGATGATGGGGGTGATCGCCGACCGCACCAAGACGCGGTGGGGCAAGTTCCGCCCCTATATTCTGCTCTCGGGCTTTGTGATGGCGGCTTTCACGATCATGCTGTTCTTCACGCCCGGCATCAACCCCGGCGCGAAGATCGCCTACGCCTACGTCGCCTACATCGGGTGGGGGATGTCGTACACGATGTCGGATATCCCGAAATGGTCGATGACCTCCGTTATCTCGGAGGACAAGAACGAGCGCATGAGCCTGATCTCGTGGGCCAAGGTGTTCGGCATGATCGGCAATATCGGCGCGAACCTCGCGGTCATTCCGCTCGTCAATTTCTTCGCCAAGCGTTTTGCGGACGGCGGCGAACCGAATCAGGTTTTGGGCTACCGCTTGATGGCCGTCGTATTCGCGGTCATTGCGCTGCTGGCCTCCGTTCTGATGTTTGCCGGAACCCGTGAGCGCGTCGTCTCGGACGGCGAGCGCGCGACGCTGCGCGACAGCCTGCGCAACATCTACACCAACCGGCCGCTGCTGATGCTGCTGCTCAGCCTGCTCGCCGTCAACACCGCGACGGGGCTGCTCTCTGCGCTGCAGGTGCACTACATCGCGAACAATTTTGGCAACGCGTCGCTGGTGCCGGTGGTCATGGGTATCGTGATCGGTCCGACGCTGGTCGGCTCGATCCTCGCGGGCACCCTGAGCAAAAAATGGGGCCGGAAGCGCGTGTTTACGATGGCGATACTGCTCTACGCCGTCCGCGGCGTGGCGCAGTACCTTGTGGGGTACCACAACCTGACGCTGGCGATCGCGCTGCTCGCGTTCTCCGGGCTGTTTATGGGTGTCTACAACGTGGTGCAGATCGCCATGCTGACCGACACCATCGACCATGCCGAGAGCCTGACCGGCAAGCGCACCGAGGGCACCGTGTTCTCGACTCAGACCTTCGTCGTCAAACTGGGCGGCGCGATCAGCGGCAGTGTCGGCGCCGCGGCGCTGATGTGGGTCGGCTACGCCGAGAACGCCGCGCAATCGGCCGCCACACTGAACGGCCTGCACTTCTGGATCACGCTGATGCCGTCGATCGTCGCGCTGCTGTCTCTGATACCGATCTTCTTTTACACGATTCCGGACAAAGCGGCGGCGCAATCCTGACATCACAAAATGCTGTTTTGAACGGTTCCCTATACCGTGCTTTTCTCGATAACGCAGGCACTCAGTGGGGGAACAAAAAGTACTTGACCATGAAGCATCTTGAAAATCGCTGGCAGGTATCGACTCTGCCGTCAGTTAACCAGCAACCACTGGCTTCATTTCTTTATTTGCGCATAACTATTGACCGTACCGTGATCTTTCGCGTTCGCAGCACTGCCGTCGCCGCCCGCGTCCGTCATAAGTGCTTGTAGGTAAACTGGATCAGCTGAACCTCCTGCGGGCGCAGAACCGTATCCAGCAGCAGGCAGTTCCCGGTGGCGTCGCAGGCGCTGACACGGATGCGCGGAACACAGATCTGTTTCAGGTACTCGAGCTCCTGCCGGTCGAGCGGCTCTGTTTTTCCGAGGCGAATCCATTCGTCCTGTACGCTGCCGTGCTCCGCGTTCACCGCGCGAATCCGCACCTTGTACGTCCCGTTTTTGACGCCGTCGATCCGGATTTTCAGATGCAGGTTCTTGCCGTCGTCCGAAAAAAAGCGGCTCTGCTCCGCGTCCGGAACCTCGGTCTCGCCCAGTAACATATAGCGGTAGTTCGGGCTTTTGTAGTTGTGACAGACGGCGGTGATGTGCTCCGGATTGTCCGAGGTGACAATCGCGTTTCCGTCGCGCAGCAGCAGCCGGTTCCCCAACTCGTTCAGGAACGAAAACGCGTGATACGCCGGTTTTTGGATGCCGTCCACCGTGACGAGGCCCGCGCTGCCGTTTAAAATCTGCGCGGAGTCGGCGTACTCCGACAGCACGTCCGAGGCGTGCCAGTAACCGGTCAGCGCCGCGTCGGCGAGGTTGTCGATCACCGTCTTGGCGACGTACGCGCCCTTAAAACAGCTGTCGTGCAGCGGGTTTCTGTCCGTCACCGTGAAGTTCCACTCGGTGACGTGCAGCGGCGTGTTCTCAAACCCGTTTCGGTTCATGGCGTCCCGGATGCCGCCGACCTGATGGTGAAAGCTGAAATGCCGGGTTTCGCCCTTCAGCGCCGCGTAGGGGTAGCAGTACATGCTGATGTAGTCCGGACGCTCCGGCCGGTTTCGCCATTGCCGAAGCAACTCCTCGTAATTCGTATTCTTGTAAGAGATCCCGCCGCCGCCGACCCGCAGATCGGGCGAGATCTCTTTTAGTGTGCGCCAAAGAACCGCAAAGACGTCGAGATACCGCTCAAAGTTTCTGCCCGCGACGTAGCGCGGGTCAACCCACTGCTCGAAGAACCAGCTCTCCACCTGCGCCAGCCCGTACCGGTCGATGTAGTGGTGTAAAAACGCGGTGAGAAACCGGCTGTAGGCCGCGTCGCTGTCAAACAGGATTTTTTGCTCCTTCGACACGAGATACTCGACGTCGTTTTTCCCCGCACGCATCAGCAGCGCGGGCTTGAACCCGAGCTCGATGTAGGGGATCATATCGTTGTCAAGCAAAAAATCCAATACGCGGTCGAGGCGCGCGAAGTTGATGTTGTCGGGCGAAACCCGCGCGCCCTCCGAAAAGAGGACGGCGTAGATATCCCAAAAGCGCACAAATCGAAACCCGATGTCTTTGCGCATCTGTAGAAGATGCGCGCGGATGTCGGCATTGAGCAGCGCGTCGCACCGGCCGACGTTGATGACGCCGCGCCAGTTCTGCGCGTACTCCGCCGCATGGCGGGCATCCGCGAGGATCTCCCGGACCTCCGGGCTGTTCTCCCCCTCCGGCGACGCCTCCCGAACGGACAGCAGCGCGGCGGCCCACTCCGAGGCCCTGTCCTGCGTGGGCGCGGGGTCCAGCGGCGCTTGACTTCGAAGCGCGGCGGCATAGACCGACGGCGTCTCGCGATAGGCATCTTTGAACGCCTTGTTGAACGCAGCAAGGTTCGGAAACCCGCTGTCCATCGAGATTCTGGTGATGGATTTGCCGGTAAACCCCAGATCCTCGACCGCGCGTTCCAGCCGCAAGCGGTTCAGGTACGCGGTAAACGTCTCGCCCAGTTTTTCTTTGATAAACCGCGAGAGATACGTTTCGGTGAGGCCGACCTCCTGCGCCACTTCCTGCAGCGAGACCGGCTGACGGCAGTTTTCGCGGATATACCGCTCGACGCGCGCCGCCGTCTGCGCCGTCTTGTTGCCGGAACCCGCCTCATCGGGTGATTGCTCCACAAAGGATTTCGTCAGCAGGTGCGCCAGCTCGTAGCACAGCGCGTCGAACATCAGATCCCGCTTTTCGGTCTTTCTGGTGCCCTGATTCAGCAGTTTGATCAGCACGCCCCGCAGCTTGTCGTAGGCGTAGCCGCCGTCCAGCGTCGAGTTGCACACAAACCGCAGGTTGGCCGCGCCGAGCCGCTGCGCGATCAGGTTACTGTTGAGATGAATACACGCGACCAGCGCGTCTTTTTCGGCGCGGTGCGCGTGCAGCGCGCCGGGATTCGTCAGCACGAACTGTTCCGCGCCGAGATGCCAGCGCGCACCGTCCGCCTCAAAGACCACGTCGCCGGACAGCACATAGAAGATCTCGCCGAAACTGTGGCTGTGGAGCGCGTCGCTCCCCGCTTCGGAAAAGATCAGCTGTGCGATTTGCTCCCGCGGCAAAACCGCGTTTGTCATAGGCGCCTCCGGTTTCCTGATGCGGATCACTTTGCACAAACTTTGTGCGGTGACTCTATGCACCCTGAATAAAAAGATAAAAAAGAGTAGTATTGTTTTACTTTATTTCTTCTAGGTTACAACAGACAAGATGAAATAGCAAGATTTTGCATATGAACCTATCGAAAACTGACATGCCGGTTCCGCGGGAAGCTGTTATGTTGGTAGTACTATGTACCACAGGAAAGGGCGCTACGATGGGCAGTATCCAACGGGGGGTCAGCCTCTACAGCTTTCAGGACGCCTACGCGCGAAAGCAGATGACCTTGGACGAGATCTTTGCCGCGCTGGCGGAGATGGGCGTGCGGGGCATCGAGGTGTTGTCCGACCAGATGATTCACGGTGCGCCGCATCCCGACGACGCGACCGTCGCCGCGTGGAGGAACCGCATGGCGCGGTTCGGCTTCGAGAGCGTCGCCAACGATATCTTCATCAACGCTACGCTGTACCGCAACCGCCGCCTGACGTTGGGCGAACAGCTGGCGCTGCTGAAAGCGGAGATTCTCAACGCGCACCGGCTGGGATTTCCGCTTGTGCGTCTGGTGTCGGACACCAACCCGCTGCTGATCGAACCCGCGCTCGAGACCGCGCAAAAAGCCGGTGTCGCCATGGCGCTGGAGGTGCACGGGGGCAAATCCTTCCACACCGTGAACACAGAAAACTATATCGCGGTGATGAAAAAATTGAACACCCCGCTGGTCGGATTGATTCTGGACACCGGTATTTTTTGCCGCCGGCATCCCCGTGTCGCGACGGAATACGCGCTTTGGCAGGGGCTTTCGCCGGCTGTCGCCGACTACATCGACGCCATCTATGACCGGGGCATCGACCCCAATCAGATCTACGGCCCCAGAGACCCGCACGACCGCTCGCAGACGTTTCCGTTTCCCGCCGAGCTGAAGGCGCTGCTGAAAAGCCCGGTGGATCTCCAGTACGCCACCTTCGCCGCGACGTACGAGAACACGCCGTTCGAGAAGCTGGACGCGTACCTGCCCTTTGTAAAAAGCATCCACGGCAAGTTCTACGACATGACCCCCGACTGCGCGGAGGCGTCCGTGCGGTTCGCGGACTTAATCGACTACCTGAAAGCCGCCGACTGGAGCGGCTACATCTGCAGCGAGTACGAGGGCAACCGTTTCGTGCTGCCGGGCTGCGCTGTCAATGAATTGGAACAGGTTCGGCGGCACCAACAGCTGCTGAAAACCTGTATCGGCGCATAGGAGGGCAGCGCGGTGTTTGACAATTATGTGTTTACGGAAAACAGCTGCAAAAACCTGCTCGACGGCGGTAAGGTCGTCGGGTTTGAGGCCGAGACGCTGATCACCTATTACCGCGGCATTCCGCTGTCGATGGTCTATGACGTCGCGCTGAGCGTCGACGGTATGCCGGTTCCGCGGGAGACGATACGCGTCTCGCTCGACAAACAGCTGTGGTTCACCTTAAGCGAGGCGGAGACCGTCACGAGCTGCAAGTGGGAGTACGGCGAGCCGCTCTACATCCGGGTCTTTTCGGACGGCGGCCTGTCGCCCGGACAGCACGAAATCCATATGGCGGTCTCGGTGTGGCCGTCCTACTACCCGTTTCCGGCGGGCGGCGAAAAAACACGCACCGTCACGATCCCCTAAACCGAACAGCCGCATCAGGCAGCCGCTTGTTGCGCGGGAGAAGATTATGGGTTTTATGTACGAGCAAAAATTGAACGACCGCCTGTACCTGCTGGCGGAGAAGGCCGGGCCCGCCGTCGTTACGATGTGGCTGGTGCTCGGCGAAGACAGCGCCGCGCTGATCGACAGCGGCGTCGGCATCACCGGGACGCTGCGAAAAGTGGTGGAGCGCATCACCGACAAACCGGTGCTGCACCTCGTGACCCACTGCGATCCCGACCACGCCGGCGCCTCGGCGCTGTTCGACGACATCCGCATGAGCGCGCTGGACGCCCCGTTGCAGGCCGCCGCGCTGCGCTTCGACCAGCGGGTGCACGACCTGACCGTCGTTGTCGGCGACAAACCGCTGCTGAAAGCGCTTATCAAGCTGTACCTGAACCGGAACATGGTGCGCGCCGAGACGTTTTCGTACACGGATATCCACGACGGCGAGCGGTTCGATCTCGGGGGCGTGACGCTGGAGGCGTTCGCGCTGCCCGGCCACACAAAGGGCAGCTTCTGTTTCATCAATCAAGCCGACGGCTATGTGATCACCGGCGATTCGCTGGTCACGCAGGACGCCGCCGTCGTCGGTGATCCGCGCTGCGCGCCGCTTGCGACTTTCAGGCGCGGGGTGGAGCGTTTTATCGCCCGCGGGCTCGACAAGCTCGACGTCTACGTCGGCCATCGCCTCGACCCGCTCGACCCGGAGATCCCCGGACAGCTGGTGGCGGCCTGCGACGAGATTCTCGCCGGAGAGACGGCGCAGGACGACGCCGTCAAGCTGCTGTTCGGGGCGGACGGCCTGCCGCAGGCGTACGAACACCGGTTTGGCAAGGCGCGGATTCAGTATCTGCCCGACAATTTATTGGATTGAGGTAACTTATATGAATGTCAGATTCGGCATCGTCGGGTTCGGATTTATGGGCCCGATTCACCTGAAAATGATCTCCGAAACGGACGGCGCGGCCGTGACCGCCGTCTGCGACATCGACCCCGAGCCGCTGGCCGCCGCGCCTGCGGGCATCCGGACCTACACCGACGCGACGGAACTGTTCCGCGACGGAAACGTGGACGTCGCGGTGATCTCCGCCAACAACGATCAGCACAAGCAGCTGGTGCTTGCGGCGGCAGCGGCGGGCAAACACGTTCTTTGCGAAAAACCTGTCGCGCTCTCATTGGCCGACCTCGACGAGATGGCGGCTGCGTGTAATGCCGCAGGCGTCACGTTCACGGTGCATCAGCAGCGGCGTTTCGATGCCGATTTCCGCACGACGAAAGCGGTGTTCGACTCCGGGACGCTGGGCGACGTCTACACCGTGAAATCCAGTCTGTACGGGTTCAACGGCAACATGCACGACTGGCACATCTACCCGGAGCAGGGCGGCGGCATGCTGTACGACTGGGGCGTCCATCTGCTCGACCAGCTGCTCTGGATGATACCGGGCGCAATCACCACCGTCTTTGCGGACGTGCGCAACGTGATCAACAAAGATGTAGATGACTACTTCAACGTTCTGCTGCGCTTCGCGTGCGGCGTTATGGCCGAGCTGGAACTCGGAACCTACTACCTGTCCGACAAACCGAACTGGTTTCAGCGCCACTGGTATATCGGCGGCAACGCGGGCTGTATGTATGTCGACGGGTTCAGCGGCAGCATGGCCTCGCTCGGTTGCGAGAGCGCGATTGTGCGCACCTCCGAACTACTCACCTCGGCGCCGGACGGCAAGCGCAGCATGTCCGCGATGGGCCCCACCCGCTCGTTCGGGCCGCCGCCGGAGGGCCGTATTGTCACGGAACCGGTGGAGGCGGTGAACACCACGCACAAGGACTACTACATCAACTATCTCAAAGCGCTGCGCGGCGAGGAACCGCCGCTCGTCACGATCCCCGAGGTGCGCCGCGTGCTGCGATTGATGGACGCCATCCGCGAATCCGCAGCAACCGGGCGCTCCGTGGACTTTGAGTAAAATAAGACTTTCAGGAAAGGTTGCGTTGTGATGGCACGAGAAAAAACAGTACCGACATCGACAAGCCCCACCGGAATCCCCAAGATCAAGGTGCGCGAGAAACTGGCGTACAGCCTCGGCGACATCGCCTCCAATGTGGTGTGGTCCGGCGTCAGCGCGCTTGTCACCTACTACTACACCGACGCCGTCGGTATCGCGGCCGGAACCGCCGCCCTGATCTTTCTGATCTCGCGCATCTTTGACGGCATCTCGGATATCGTCATGGGCTTTATCGTCGACAAGACCAAGTCGAAGTACGGCAAAGCGCGTCCTTGGCTGCTCTGGATGGCGGTTCCTTTCTTTATCGCCACCACGCTGCTCTTTGCGGTTCAGCCGGGCTGGAGTCCGGTGTTTAAAATCGTCTACGCGTTCATTACCTACAACCTGCTTTCGACGGTCTGCTACACCGCGATCAACCTGCCCTATGGCGTCATGACCACGATGATCACCGACGACCCGAAGGACCGCATGTCGCTCAACGTGTTCCGCATGATCGGCGCGCTGCTGATGACCGTCGTCGTCACGGTTGCGGTGCGGCCGTTGATCGTCGCGTTCGGCGGCGAGCTGGGCGACAAAAACCCGATGGCGTGGACCATCGTCTTCGGCATTCTCGGACTGCTGGCGAGCGGGCTGTTTCTGCTGTGCTTTTTGGGCACCAAAGAGCGCGTCGTTCCCGTCTCGAAGGAGACCGTTCCGGTAAAAACGGCGTTGTCCGCGCTGGTGATAAACAAATACTGGTTCATCTCGCTGCTGGTCAACTTCTTTGCGATGCTGATCAACGGCACAATGGGCATCAACATCTACTTCGCAACCGTCTGGCTCGGCGACGGCAACCTGATGGCGGTTCTCATGATCTTACAGATGATCCCGCTGCTGATCTGTATGCCGTTTGCCGCCTCGCTTGCGGCGAAGTGGGGCAAACGCCGCGTCATCGTGATCGGTCTCTGCGTCGCGATCACCGGCGGGCTTCTGCTGATGATCAATCCGTCCAGCATGATTTTTGTCGCCCTCAACGGCGTCTTAAAGGGCATCGGCTTTTCGCCGATCATCGGCGTCGGCGGCGTTCTGCTGTCCGATGTCATCGACTACGGCGAATGGAAGTTCGGCGTGCGCAGCGAGGGCGTGGTGTACAGCGCCTCCAGTTTCGGCGCAAAGGTCGGCTCCGGCGTCGGCGCTGCGATCGTCGGCTGGGCGCTCGCCGCCGGTCTCTACGATCCCGCACTGGGTGCGGCGCAGGCGGAACCGGCATCGCGGGCTATCCTGTTCTGCTTCGCGCTCGTGCCGGTCATTATCGACGTCATCGCGATCATCGTGCTGTCGTTCTACGATCTGGACAAAAAGCTGCCGCAGATCCGCGCCGAACTGGCCGAGCGTCTGAAGGCAATCGAGGAGGCGTAATATGGTGGATCTCAAGGGCAACCCGTTCTTTCTGGACGACGGCGGCATCGGGTGGGTCAACGACACGAAAGCCGGCATGACGCTCGAGGAGAAGATCGGCCAGCTGTTCTGCGTGCTCGGCCTCATGGACGACGAGAACTTCCTGCGCCCGCTCACCGAAAAGCACCACGTCGGCGGTGTGGAGTTTCGCCCCGGCCCCGGCGCTATGGTGCGCAAAGCGCATGAATTCTTACAGAGCACCTCGAAAATCCCGCTGCTGCTCGCCTCCAATCTCGAATCCGGCGGCGAGGGCATCGCCGTGGACGCCACGAACTTCGCGAAACCGATGGCGGTCGCCGCGACCGGCGACGCGAACATGGGCTACGCGCTCGGCAAGATCTCGTGCAGCGAGGGCGCGGCGGTCGGCGGCAACTGGGCGTACGCGCCGGTCGTCGACATCGACCTGAATTTCCGCAACCCCATCACGAACCTGCGCACGTTCGGCAACAACCCCGACACCGTCATCGAGATGGCCGGCGGATACCTGCGCGCCGCGGACGAGGAGGGGGTCGCCGTCAGCATCAAGCATTTTCCCGGCGACGGCATCGACGAGCGCGATCAGCATCTGCTGACCACCGTCAACACGCTTTCCTGCGCGGAATGGGACGCAAGTTACGGCAAGGTGTACAAAGCGCTGATCGATCAGGGCGCGAAAACCGCCATGATCGGGCACATCGCGCTGCCATCGTACCAGAAACACTTCGATCCCGATTACAGCGGCAAACCGATGCCCGCGACGCTCTCCAAAGCGCTTGTGACGGATCTGCTGCGCAACCAACTCGGCTTCAACGGCCTGACCGTCACCGACGCCTCCGGCATGCGCGGCATGATGTCGTTCACAACGCGCCGCGAGGCCGTTCCGCGCGCCATCGCCGCCGGCTGCGATATGCTGCTCTTTGTCAAGAACACGGAGGAGGATTTCGCCTTCATGCTGGACGGCTATAAGTCCGGCGTCATCACCGAGGCGCGCCTCGACGACGCCGTCACGCGGATTCTTGCGACGAAGGCCTCGCTGCGTCTGCACGAAAAGCAGGCGAACGGCACGCTGGTCCCGACCGAGGCGGAGATGTACAAGCGGCTGCGCGTCGCGCAGTCGACCGCGTGGGGGCAGGAATGCGCCGACAAGGCGATTACATTGGTGAAAGACAACGAGAACCTGCTGCCGCTCAGCCCTGCAAAGACTAAGAAAGTGCTGCTCAACGTCCTCGAGGAGAGCGACGCGATGGACACGCCGCTGCGCACAACGATGAAGGCGCGGCTGGAAAAAGAGGGCTTCGAGGTCACGGTGCGCAACCGCGACGTCAGCATCGACATGGCGGCCGTGATGGGCGGCGGCGCGCTGGACGAAAAGTTCTTCCGCGTGCTGGACGAGTACACCTCGCCAATCGAGAAGTTCCGCGCCACCTTCGATCTGGTGCTGTACAT
>JAVBVJ010000147.1:0-5523 GCA_031554355.1 Oscillospiraceae bacterium | reverse complement strand
GGACGTCGGAGACGTTCGCGACCAGCGTGAACAGCTTTAACGCGTCGATGAATTTGCGGCCCGCTTCGAGTCCGCCCTTGATGCCGAACGTCAGAATTCCGCCGACGCCGCCGGTAAAGTACTTCTGCGCGCGGCTGTAATACGGGTCGTCCGGCAGACCCGGGTAGTTCACCCACGTCACGAGCGGGTGGTCTTTCAGAAATGTTGCGGCGCGCATCGCATTCTCGTTGTGGCGCTGCATGCGCAGGCTCAGTGTCTCGATTCCCTGCAAAATCAAAAACGAGTTGAACGGGGAGAGGCAAGCGCCAGTGTCGCGCAAAATCCCCGCGCGCAGTTTCGTGAGGTAGCCCGCGGCGCCGAGATCGGCGTAGACGAGGCCGTGGTAGGCGGTGTCGGGCTCGTTCATCTCGCGGAAGCGCGGGTTGTTCTTGAAGTCGAAGATGCCGAGATCGGTGACCGAGCCGCCCATGCTGTTGCCGTGCCCACCGATGTATTTCGTCAGCGAATGCACCGTGAAATCGACGCCGTGCGCCTTGCAGTTGACCAGATACGGCGTGCCGAACGTGTTGTCGGCGATGACCGGAACACCGGCGGCGTGCGCGATCGCGACGATGCCGTCGATGTCGGGGATGTTCATGTTCGGGTTGCCGAGCGTCTCGAAATAGACGAGGCGGGTTTTGTCGTTGATCGCGGCTTTCAGGGCGTCCAGATCCTCCGGCGCCACCAGCTGAACCTTGATGCCGTAGCGCTGCTCGAAGCGCTGGAACAGCAATGTGTAGGTGCCGCCGTAGATTGACGCCAGCGCGATGATCTCGCTGCCGCTCTCGGCGATGTTCTGTACCGCGGCCAGAATCGCCGCCATGCCGGAGGCGAAGCACACCGAACCGACGCCGCCTTCAAGCGCCGCGATGCGGTTCTCGAGCACCTCGGTGGTCGGGTTGCCGAGCCGCGTGTAGATGTATCCCGGTTTCTTCAGCTCAAATTGTGTCGCGGCGTCGTCCGCGCCGTCGAAAACATAGGCGTTCGTCTGGTAGATCGGCACGACGTGCGCTCCGGTTTTGGTGTCCTGTGTGTGCCCGCCGTGAATCTGAATCGTATCGAATTTATAGTTGTCCATGCGCCGCTCTCCTCTTAATAATAGTTTATAGTATAGACGCTTTATCCGGAAACATCAAGAAAGCGTTTATGCCGCGCCTGAGACCGGGTTTCGGTCCCGGGCTTCCGGCAAGGATAAACCTCTATGCCGTCTGGATCGCGGACGTTGCAGGCTGCCGGCCGCTTCCGGAAGTATACCTTCCGCTGCCTACACCAGGCCGGACGGCTCGCCGTGGTATACCGCGTACCCTCTTGATAATGCGTATAGTGTCGACGAACTGATTGTGCGCCACGCGTCCTACCCGCAGGAGACTTTCTATGTCATGCTCCAGAGCGCATCCTACAAAGCGACGATTCTCGATCCGTTTATGACCCACATCGGCACGGCGTTCCTGAACTCATCGTACGGAAGCTCCAACTACTACTGGGTCCTGAGTTTCGGCGATTACAGCTACCACCCGGAATAACCAACCGGTGTTCAATTGTTTGACAGACAGCGCCTGCCGCCCGGCAGGCGCTGTCGTTTTTTGGGCGGGTTGTGCGGGGTCGGTGGCCGCCGCGCAAAAGAACGCGCCGCCGAGACGATCTTGATTTAGCCGCCGGAATCCACTAAAATAGAAGCGTTGAGAAAAACAGAAGAATCGAGGAAAAACGGATGATCTACGACAATCTATCGGACATCGGCCGGTATAAGGGGCTGCACAAGGGGCTGGACGCCGCGATCGCGTGGCTGCAGAACAATGACCCGTCGGTGTTTGCGGACGGGAAAAACCCGATTGACGGGGACGCGGTGTACGCCAAAGTCGGCTCTTATGTGACGACCGAGCCGCACGAGAAGGACTTCGAGGAGCACCGCGACTACATCGACATCCAGTATGTGTTCGAGGGCGCGGAGAACTGCGAATTCACCTACGCGACCGATATCGAGATGACGGCGGCGTACGACAAAGGCCGCGACATGCTGTACTACAAGGCCGAGGCGGACGGCACCGTGCTGCTGGACAGGACAAAATTCGCGATCTTCTTCCCGGAGGAGGGGCACAAGCCCGCGCTCAAGGCCGCGGGATTTGCGAAATCGCGCAAGGCGATCCTCAAGGTCCGGTACTGATATATAAAGGAGTTGCGGCTGCGCCGCAACTCCTTTTCATAGGGTGTTTCTTATGTTCTTTATAGATAATATAGTATTTTACCTTTAGGGCAAGCTGAGATATACTTAGAGTACGAAAATAGCTTTTGTGGCGGAGGTGACACAATGAAGATGGTATGTTTGGACGGATACACCTTGAATCCGGGGGATCTGAGCTGGTCGGGGTTCGAGAAGCTGTGCGCGCTCACGGTCTACGACCGCACGTCGCTGACCGACCCGGGCGAAGCGATCGCGCGCGTCGGCGACGCCGACGCCATTCTGACGAACAAGACGCCGATCACCCGCGCGGTATTGGACGGCTGCCCGAATCTCAAGTATATCGGCGTGCTGGCGACGGGGTTTAATGTCGTCGACGGCGCGGCCGCGAAGGAAAAAGGCGTAGTTGTGACCAATATTCCGACCTACGGAACTGCGGCGGTCGGGCAGTTCGCGATCGCACTGCTGCTCGAGATCTGCCACCACATCGGGCACCACGGCGATACGGTCGCCGCGGGGAAATGGCAGAACAGCACGGATTTCTGCTACTGGGACTACCCGCTCATCGAGCTGGATGGCAAGACGATCGGCATTATCGGGTTCGGCAGAATCGGGCAGGCCACCGGCAGAATCGCGCAGGCGATCGGCATGAAGGTATTGGCGTACGACGCCAACCAAAGCCCCGAGGGGGCGGCGATCGCGGAATACGTCGCGCTCGACGCGCTGCTGGCGCAATCGGACGTCATCGCGCTGCACTGCCCGCTCTTTCCCGAGACCGAGGGGATCGTCAATAAAAACAGCATCGCGAAGATGAAGGACGGCGTCATCCTTCTCAACAACTCGCGCGGGCCGCTGATCGTTGAACAGGATCTCGCGGACGCGCTGAACAGCGGCAAGGTCTACGCGGCGGGGCTCGACGTCGTGTCGAGCGAGCCGATCAAGGCCGACAACCCGCTGCTGAAGGCGAAAAACTGCATCATCACCCCGCACATCTCGTGGGCGCCGTCCGAGAGCCGTGCGCGCCTGATGGAGATCGCGGTCGATAATTTCCGAGCGTTTCTCGACGGCACGCCGGTCAACGTCGTCAACAAGTAGGAGGCTGTTATGGTTGAATCGATGCACGCTTACATGAAGGTCGGAATCCTTCATTTTATGATCTTTCCCGAGGTCTCCAAGGGGGACGGCCCGATTGTGGAGACGATGCGCAAAATTGTGCTGGACGACTTCTTCGACGCGGTCGAGATCACGACGATCAACGACCCCGCGGTGCTGCAGCAGGTCGCCCGCATGACGGGTGACGGCCACATGGACGTCGCGTTCGGCGCGCAGCCGCGCCTGTTGGGCGGCGGGTTCAACGTCAACGATCTGGACGAGGCGAAGCGCACCGCCGCCGTCGACAACCTGAAGGAGGGCATCGATCAGGCCTACGCGCTCGGCGCAAAGGCGTTCGGGTATCTCTCGGGCAGATACGAGGAGGCGACGAAGGAGCAGGCGTTCGCGCAGCTCGTGCGGTCGACCGGGGAGCTCTGCGCCTACGCGCGCGGTAAGGGCGACATGAAGATCGCGCTCGAGGTGTTCGATTACGACATCGACAAAAAGGTGCTGATCGGGCCCGCGCCGATCACGAAGCGGTTCGCGGAGGCCGTCTGTCCCGCCAACAGCAATTTCGGGTTGCTCGTCGACCTGAGCCACATTCCGATCATCCACGAAACCGTCGAGGAGAGCGTGCTGCCGGTGAAGGACTACATCATCCACGCGCACATGGGCAACGCCGTCATCAAAGATCCCGGCTGTGCGGCGTACGGCGACATGCATCCGCGCTTCGGGTTCCCGAACGGTGAGAACGACGTCGCGGAACTCGCGCACTACCTGCGGGTGCTGCTCGACATCGGGTTCCTGAACAAGGAGAATCCGCCGTTCGTCAGCTTCGAGATCAAGCCGTGGGGCGACGAGGACAGCGAGATCGTGATCGCGAACGCCAAGCGCACCCTCAACCGAGCCTGGGCGCTGGTATAAGACAACAAAAAAAGCGCCGGTTTCGCTGAAACCGGCGCTTTTCGTCTGCGCTTTATTCAAAGATGCCCTTCATGTAGTTGGCGATCTTCTGCGGGTCGGTGGTCGCGCGGATAGCGGCCTTTTTCTTCTCGTCGTTCTCGGCGATGCGGTCAAGGCGCACCGCGACGTCCTCGAGGTACTTCTCCGGGAACTTGACGGCGCCGTCCTCGCCCATGTGCACGATCTCGCCGGGCGCGACGTCCATGCCGCAGATATTGACCGGCACGTTGACCGCCTGAACGGCGAAGTTGCCGTGGCCCGCCGAGAGACCGGTGAACATGCACTGCATCTCGAGCGGGCGGATCTCCTCGAGGTCGCGCGACGGGCCGTCGGTGAGGACGCCGACAACGCCCATCTGCTTGTAGGCCGTCAGCATGTTGCCGCCGAGCAGGCCGTTCTTCTTCTTGATGTGTTCCGGAAAATTCTGCTGGATGCAGAGAATGACGGGTTTCGGCGACTCCTCGATGGCTTTAAGGATGTCGACGAACTCCAGTCGCCCGAACGCGGCGTCGGGCATGCCGTAGACCGCGGTGACGACGTAACCGGCGCGGCGGCCCAGCTCGGGGTACATGCATTTCAGCGACTCATCGGTGTACCAGTTCACCTCCCACGGGTTGTACAGCCCGAGGCAGTTTGTCTTGTCGTTCGGGAACGTCGCGACCGCGTTGGTAATGGAGGGCGGGTCGTACTGTTCCAGTTTTTTCAGCAAATCCTGATTGTTCATCGGCGCGCTCCTTTTTGAATATCATGCGACAAAGCCGAGCGTCCAAGACTTCGGCTTTGTCCTTCTTCTATTATTATCCTAAACGTCGGTTTCCGCAAGAAAAACATATTGCTGGCCGCTGTGCATATCGTTCTCGTGCTTGTGGCCGGACGGCAGCGGGCGGGGATAGGAGAACTTGATAACGCGCAGATTGTCGATGTCGAACTTCTTGACCAGATTCTCGTCGACGTGGTAGAGCTCCGCGATCTTCGCTTTGGTGATGTTGGGGGAGTTCTTCAGCGTGTTGTAGGCCTCATCGTTGTCGCAGAAGATCTCGATGGTGACCCAGAACGGGCCGGCATTTTTTGAGCGCGTGTACAGCGCAAGATCTCTCACTTTAGCCATGTTTCTTCTCCTCTCCTAAAGATCCATGTACGCAAAGCGGGCGAATTCCAGCGGCTCGCTTTCGACAACATGGTAGAGTTTAAACTCGTAGGTCGCGCCGCGCGGAATGTCGACAGGCGAGAACGGGAACGCGAAACTTGGC
>JAVBVJ010000098.1:0-5078 GCA_031554355.1 Oscillospiraceae bacterium | reverse complement strand
CTGGCTTTGGCTTCTTGAGTCATTATCTTTTTCTCACTGTTGCACTTCAAGTGTAAATCTACAGCTAGATGATGGTAGTGCCTTGCTGCGCGCGGCACATTGGATTTAAGGGATGAAGATCAAGAGCATAGTTGCTAGTGTCGCTCTGCGAAAGCGGTTGAAGGTCAAGGTCATAGACCAATCCAGTTCGCCGCCGTCTCTTCATCAGGGGGGGTGGGGCGAAGCCCCACTTCAATCTGGGCGGGTGGGCGGGCAGTTCGGGCGGCGAACGGTTCAAAAATGACTTCTGTGTCTTCACCAGTTCTCGCGGAGCGACCACTGGAGCCGGTTCTGAAATACTGACAACTGAAGGGATCCCTTTGTCCTGCCCTTCATTCCAAAATGCCGCGCAATAGCGCGGCATTTCCTTTCACTAGTGTCTAATAACTAGCAACTAGCAACTAACTTCAGGTCTTATTCGGCATCCCGATGCTGCTCACGATCGACTGGAACGTGTCGCTGTCGACGGGGTTGTCGAACATCAGGCTGTAGCTCATGTCCCCCGTCCGCCAGTTCGCGACCGAGATCAAATCATTGTCGCCCATCGTGTTGTAATCGACGTTGTTGTAGTTCAGCGTGTTGGTCTGGCCGTAGGTGTTGTAGTTGCCGCTGATGTCGTCGTTCGCCGCGTTGCGCATCGCGCGGTAGGAGATCGCGCTGCCGTCATAGTCGTAGTTGACCTCGATGGTCTTGTTGTCGATGACCATATAGCGGTTCGCCGCGTACCCGTCCGGCATCATACCCGGCTGCATGAATGAGTACCCAATGGCGGTCTCGGCCTCCCCCAGTGATTTGTAGTCGACGATCGGGTTGACGGTGGCAGGTTCGGTCATCTGTCCGTTATTGTTGTTCGGGTTGTCGTTTTTGGTGTTGTTCGCGTTGTTGGCGTTGTTATTGGCTTTGTTTCGGGTTCCGGTACAGGCCGTCATCGTCAGTGCCAGACAAAAAACCGCCGCCAACACAAAGACAAGCGTTATCATTCGTTTCATTCTGTTCTCCTTCTGTAATTTCATATCTGCGGACGCAGAATATGTCGAAATTACTATGCGGAGAATCGCGCGGTTTATGCGCGGATATTCCAGGAACTGGCACGGGCGGGCGCGGGCAAAATCTCCCTGTCCGCCCGGTTTTTGACAAAAGTGACCCGCCCGTTCGACGCGGGCGGGTCAAAAAGCTGTTTGGGTCAGACGGACAGCATCTTCCCTAAGAAAGCCTGTGTCCGGGGATTCTGTGGATTTCCGATCACGGCGTCCGGGGTACCCTGCTCGACGATCAGCCCCTCCGACATAAAGATGACGCGGTCGGCGACACTTTTGGCGAACGCGATCTCGTGCGTCACGATGACCATCGTCATCTTCCGCGCCGCGAGAGTGCGGATAACCGAGAGAATCTCGCCGGTCAGCTCGGGGTCCAGCGAGGATGTCGGCTCGTCGAAGAACAGCACCTCGGGGTCGAGCGCCAGCGCCCGCGCGATCGATACGCGCTGCTGCTGCCCGCCCGAAAGCTGGCAGGGGTAGGCGTCGGCCTTGTCGGTGAGATCCATCAGCGCCAACAGTTCTCCGGCGCGCAGTTCGGCCTGCTCGCGCGGGCGTTTCTGGACCACCGTCACCGCGCCGGTGATGTTGCGCAGTACCGAGTAGTGCGGGAACAGATTGAAATCCTGAAACACCAGCCCGAAGGAGCGGCGGATCTCCCGCAGCTGCGCCGGCGCGGCGTAGACCGCCCTGCCGTTTTCGCTGCGCGCCGCGGCCCTGCCGTGGTAGAGAATATCGCCGTCGTCGATCGTCTCGAGCAGCGCGGCGCAGCGCAGCAGCGTCGATTTTCCCGAGCCCGACGGCCCGATGATCGCGACGACCTCGCCCTGCTCCACCGCGACGGAGATGCCTCTCAGTACCTCGACGCCGGGAAAGTTTTTTAGGATCCCGTTCATCTGAAACAATGCCATCGCGCTCACCTGTAGTACGCGAGCGAACGCTCGGCGCGCTCCATCAGAAAGGCGACCAGCAGGTTGAAAACATAGTAGAAGATCCCGGCCGCGAGAAAGGAGATCATGCTTTTCTGCGAGGCCGCGATCGCTTTCGCAACCGTGAACATCTCGCTGACCGTGATGGCGAACGCGAGCGACGTGTCCTTGATCAACGTGATGATCTCGTTCGTAACCGGCGGCAGTATCCGCTTGACCACCTGCGGCAGCACGATGCGGAAAAAGGTCTGGCTGCGGCTGTAGCCCAGAACCTGCGCGGCTTCGTACTGTCCGCGCCCGATCGACTCGATGCCGCCGCGGTAGATCTCCGCGAAGTAGGCGGCGTAGTTCAGCGAAAACGCGATGATGACAGCGATGAAGCGGTACTCTCTGGACAGCTGGATCCAGAACAGATAGTAGGGGCCGAAATAGACGACCAGCAGTTGCAGGACCAGCGGCGTTCCACGCATCACCGAGATGTATCCGCGCACGATGTTTTTCAGCCATCCGCGCCGCGACAGGCGGCCCATCGCAACAAGCAGCCCGAGTGGCAGCGAAAAGATTAACGTCAGTGAAAAAATCTCAAAAGAGGTCAGCATCCCGCCCGCGAGTTGCAGCAGCATGGTCGGTATCGTCATTGTGGCGGCCTCCTTTGCGCGGGATGATGCATGTCTTCTTTATCCGGCATAGACGTCGTAGCCGAACCATTTCTCCGAGATCTCGGCAAACGTTCCGTCGGCGACCATCGCCTTCAGTTCGGCCTGAACGGTGTCGCGCAGCGCCTCGTTGCCGAGCAGGAATCCGATGCCGTACTGCTCCGCCATCAGTACCTCGTCGAGGATGACGAACAGGTCGTCGCGGCCGTCGATCTGGAACTTCGCGACGCCGATGTCCATCGCGATGGCGTCGTTCGCGCCCGATTCAAGCTCCATAAACGCGGTGTTGTACTCGCCGAACTCTCGCAGCTCTTTGAACGAGGCGACGAGATCGGTGTTGTCCTCGGATTTCAGCGCCGCCAGCGCCGAGGAATCGGCCTGGGTCGCAACGGACTTCCCGGCGAGATCCGCGATCGCCTTGATGTCGGAATCGGCGCGAACGACGAAGACCTGGCTGTTATCCATGTACGCCTCGGTCCAGGCGTACTTGCCCTCGCGGCCGTTGATTGTAAAGCCGTTCCAGATGCAGTCGATCGCGCCCGACTCGAGCTCCATATCCTTCGAATCCCAGTTGATGGGCTGCAGCTTCAGCTCCCAGCCGAGCCGCTCGCAGAGCGCCGCCGCCATCTCGAGGTCGAACCCGGTGTACTCGCCGTTATCGCCGACGTAGCCGTAGGGCGGGAAGTCCTGATCGAATCCGACGGTAAAGGTCCTGGTCTCCGTCGCGGGCGGCGTTGAAACCGCGGGCTCCTCTTTCGCCGTGCAACCCGCAAACAGCACCAGTGACAGGGTCAGGATCATCAGTAACGCAACAATCTTTTTCATTCTCTCTCTCCTTCGAAACTTTATTGTGGTATCATGATACTATGCTACTACGCTAAAGTAAACAACTTTTCATAAACTTTGTTGCTTTCCACGAATTTGCGCCGCGCCGTTACGCTTTCTTGTGCAATTGGCCAACCGGCAGCGCCCGGCGGCAGCTTTGAACGGTGTTCAGACGCACCGTTTTCCGCCGCTCACCGACCGCCTCCGGTTTGTGTTTTTTTATAGTTGTATTTATAATTAAACTATAAAAAGAGAAAAGAGCATGGAATGAGCAGTTTTTATGAAATGTCTGTCTTCATCGACGCGAAGGATACCGATTGCGCCGAGCGCTGGATGCTGTCGGCGACGCTGTCTGCGATGCAGAACGCGGGCGACCGCCACGCCATCGAGCTGGGCGTCGGCAAAAAGGATCTGGAAAGTCAGGGGTTTAATTGGGTTATCGCGCGGCTGCGCGTCGACCTGCAGCGGTCGCCGAAGTACGGCGACACCATCACGGTGCGGACATGGCCGGGCGAGGCGACGCGCATCGGGTTTCCGCGTTTTTTCCGCTTCTTGGACGCGGACGGCGCGGTGCTGGGTACCGCGACGACGCTGTATATCCTGATCGACGACCGGCACCGGCCCTGCAACACCGACCGCCTCGACATCTACAAGACGCTGTCGCTGCTGCCCGACACCAACCCCATGCCCACCCGCGTGCGCATGAAGGAGCGCAGCCGCGCCGCCGCCGACCGCACCGTGTGCTACAGCGACATCGACCTCAACGGACACATGAACAATACGCGCTACGCGCAGTGGGTCTGCGACCTGTTCCCGACCGCGCAGTTCCGCGACGCCTTTATCGGCGCGTTCCAGATCAACTACATCTCGGACGGCATCGAGGGGCACGCCATCGCGCTCGACGTCTTTGAGGACGCCGGGGGTTTCGTGGCGCGCGGCACCGACCGCGTCACGGACGCGGTCGTGTTCGAGAGTCAGGGAAGCTGGGTTCGTCCGTAATTAAAAAACGCGCCGCAGCAGGAGCGCGTTTTTTGTTCCAAAGTCAGCTGTAGCGTGTTATAGTAATTTCATATTGAAGGAGGGGTGCCATGCTGCGGTCATTCGGAAAAATGATACGAACCGCCTGGGATTATAACCGCAGGCTTTTTGGCTATTTTGTGCTGAATATCCTGTTGACGGTGCTGTTTTCGGTTGCAACGCTCTATACGCCGCGTTTTCTGATCCATGAAATTCTGACGCGCGGCGATGTCCGCGCGATCATCACCGCCGCGCTGATCTTTACGGTTGTCACCGCTGTCAGCGGTTTCTTGATCGGGTTTATGAAATCCGATTACATCGTTACGCTAAAGGAACTGCGCGCCTCGCTGCTGCGCGGCACCCAGCGGAAAAACTTTACACGCTGTTACGCGGATCTCGAAAACCCCCAAAAAATGGATGAGATCTACTACGTTCAGCGGCTGGTCAACAATTTCAGCACCGGATTTGAGGGAATCTATTCGCGGCTGTATTCCATGTCCGCGAACATCGTGACCATGGCGCTGTATGTGTGGGTTCTGGTCTCTTTCAGCTGGTGGATCGGCCTGCTGCTCATCGTC
>JAVBVJ010000112.1:0-11040 GCA_031554355.1 Oscillospiraceae bacterium | reverse complement strand
TTGTCCGGCATGTTGTCGTACACCGGAATCGAGAAGATGATGACCTCGTCGAGGATGCCGATGTCGGCGTAGCCGTTGTAGGCGCTGACCGCCTGCGACACCGCGCCCGACACGTTTGTCATGTACTGGTGGCTGTACAGGCCGTACGGCGAATCTTTGTTGACGTTGAATTTTTGCAGGTAGCCCGTGTACTGTCCCGCCGCGACATAGCCCTGCACCAGAAACTCGGCGCCGCCCAGAATCGATTTCTCGGGCGAGGTCCACGGCCGGTTGTAGGTGGTTCCCTCGGAGGCCCAAGCGAGACCCCGCTCGATGTTGCCCTCGCCGTCCGTCGCGCCGATGTTGTAGAAGTTGTAGTAGCCCTCGTACCCCGGGCAGACGCCGTTCGCCGCGTTGCTGGGCGTCGCGCCAATCTCCTGCCGGATCTTCGCGGCGAGGTAGTAGGGGTTGACGTCGGTTGTGCGCCCCGCCTCGAGAATGATCTCGGCGTAGGTCCTGTCCGCCGCGACGATGTTGCCGTCGCGGTCGCGGTAGTCGGCCTTGGCGTCACCCATGAAGGAGCCCTTCAGTATCCCCTCGACGCCCGCCAGTGTGTGGACGTTCTCGTCATAGCTCAGCAGCTCGAACTGAAAGACGGTGCGCTCGTCCAGAAAATTGCGCGGATCCATGTACTGCGCGACGGGCAGCGGATTGACCGCCACCCAGCCGGTATCTTTCAGCACATAGATGTGCGTCTTCTGGTCGTAGTCGCCCGGCGCCTTACTCTTGATCAGGTCGCCCATGTTGTCGATCAGCGTCAGGTTTTTGTCGTAGATGCTCTCCTGATACACCGACTCGAAGAAATCGAGCCCGGTGTGGAACGCGCGGAACTCCCAGTTCGGGTGCAGCAGATGCAGCGCGCGCAGATAGGGCTTGTAGCTGTCGGGAAACTCCGCGATCGCCGTCTCGAATGCCGCGTCGCCCGCCGGCATCCCCTCGACCGACGGCATCAGCTCGGTGTAGCGGCTCGCGCCGCCCGCCACCACTTTGGCGCGGCAGAAGCCGTACACCGACGGGTCGTCGTCCAGAAACGCCTTGATGACCAGCTCGCCCTCGCCCAGCCCCAGCAGGCTGCCGTCGAAATACATCGCGGCGCAGTCACGCCCCTCGACGATGCGGTAGGTCACGTCGTGGTAACTCTGCACCACGCCGTCGCGCTCCACGATGATGTCCATGTAGCTGCCGATCTCGACACAGCCGTCCGCGTTCTCGGTGTACAGCGCCAGCCCTTTGCCCGGAATCGCGTTATTCAGAAACCGCAGGCTGTCGTGTTCCGGCAGCGCGAGGTTGTCCGGCATCCCGGTCGGGCCGGACGGCTGCGGCGGTTTTGGCGCGGGATTCAGCAGCACCAAAAGAAACGCGGCCGCCGTCACGCACAGCACACAGATCATGGTCACAAAGGCTCTGCCGCTCTTATTCAACGCGCTCTCCCTGCTTTTCTGTTCGTATTTTTTCGATCACGGCGCGGAACCGCCCCGCGTTGTAGTAGACGGGCACGGGGTAGGTCGGGTTGGCCTCTTTCAGCGCCCATTGAATCATCTGCGGGATGTCCTTGTCCAGAATGAAATCGAAGCTTTTCGGGATGTCCATGCGCGCGTTCATCGCCTCGATCGCCGCGATAAACGCCTCTGCGCGGCCGGCCTCGGTCGTGCCGCTCAGGCCCGCAATCGTCGCCAGATGCGCCAGTTTCGGCTGCACCGCCGCGCCGTAGTCGCGCAGCACAACCGGCAGGATCACCGCGTTGGCAAGGCCGTGCGGCGTGTTGTACAACCCGCCCAGCGTGTGCGCGATCGCGTGCACGTTGCCGACGCCGGCCCGCGTAAACGCGAACCCCGCTTTAAAGGAGGCGAGCAGCATGTTGGCGCGCCCCTCGATGTCCGCCGGTTGGGCGTACACCTTCTCGAGATTTTGAAAGATCAGCGCGACGGCCTCCTCGGCGAACCGGATGCTCTCGGCGGTGCCCATCGTCCAGCAGAGGTACGCCTCCACCGCGTGGGTCAGCGCGTCCATACCCGTCGTCGACGTGATATGGGGCGGCAGGCCGACCGTCAGCTCGGGGTCAAGCACCGCGCGCCGCGGAATCAGCGCAAGATCCATGATCGCGTATTTGTGGTGCGTCGCGTTGTCGGTGATCAGCGCGGCGACCGTCGTCTCCGAGCCGGTTCCCGCCGTGGTCGGCACGGCCAGAAGCGGCGGCAGTTTATGCAGGACGTGCAACAGACCGCCCAGCTGTCCGACACTCTTGTTGGGACGGACAACGCGCGCGCCCGCCGCTTTCGCGGCGTCCATCGCGGAGCCGCCGCCGATCGCGATAAACCCGTCGCAGCCGTTGTCCAGGTACGTCTTTTGGATCGCGTTGACGGTGTCGACCGACGGGTTGGGCTCGACCTCCGCGTAGACGACGTGCGGCACCGCGGCCCCGGTCAGCACCGCCACAATGCGCGGCGCGATCCCCACTTTCATCAGCCCGGGGTCGGTGACCACAAGCGGCTTTGTCACGCCGTCCTGCCGCAGCAACGCCGGAATCTGCCCGATGCTGCCCGCGCCGCTGACCACCGCCGGTTTGCGCCACGGCAGCAGATACGCTGCGATATTAAATACCGCCTGATAGATCGTGTACCAGATCTTTTTTAAGCTCCACATCGGCATCGCTCCTTTTTTTCTATTATATCGCAGAATCCCGCCGCACACAACGCCTGTCCGCTGAATGCTTTCCGTCGCCGCAGCCCACAATAGATTGGATTTGACTTTATTATTGCGGTGCGCTGTGATAAACTGGAAAAAAAGAAAAAGAGGCAGCTTCATGAAACGAATCGATCTGCGCAGCGACACCGTCACCCGCCCGACGCCCGAGATGCGCGCGGCGATGGCGCAGGCGCCCGTCGGCGACGACGTCTACGGTGACGACCCGACCGTCAACCGCCTGCAGGAACTGGCGGCGCACATGCTGGGAAAAGAGGCGGCGCTGTTTGTGCCGAGCGGCACGATGGCGAATCAGGTCGCCGTGATGACCCATACCCGCCGCGGCGACGACGTCATCTGTCTGCGCCGCTGCCACATCAATCAGCACGAGGTCGGCGCGGCCGGGGTTCTGTCCGGCGTCACGCTGAACCTTGTCGACACCCCGGACGGCATTCTGCGCGGCCGCGACGTCGCCGAATACCGCCGGGACGACGACATCCACTGCCCGCCCACCACCTTGGTCTGCACCGAGAACGCATTGGCCATCGGCAAGGCCGTTCCGCTCGACGACGCGCGGGAATTGTACATCGCGTGCCGGGACGCGGGGCTCCCCGTCCACATGGACGGCGCGCGCATCTTCAACGCCGCCGCAGCATTGGGCGTCTCCGCCGCCGAAATCGCGGTCTGCGCCGACAGCGTGATGTTCTGCCTCTCAAAAGGCTTATGTTCCCCCGTCGGGTCGCTGCTGTGCGGCACCCGCGATTTCATCGACCGCGCCGCGCGCGGCCGCAAGATGCTGGGCGGCGGCATGCGTCAGGCCGGCATCCTCGCCGCGGCCGGCATTCTCTCGCTCGAGGTCATGACGAAACGCCTGCACGAGGACCACGCGCTCGCCGCGTACCTCGCCGACCGCTTCACCGCCCTGCCGGGCGTCACTGTCGTCGGCGGCGGCATCCCGATCAACATGGTGTTCTTTACCGTCGACGCGCCGGTCTCCCGCCAGAAACAGCTGCCCGACTGGATGCTGGAGCACGGCGTGCTGATCAATCCCGCCGAACTCGGCGAGTTCCGTTTCGTGACCCACAACGACGTTACGCGCGCCGACGTCGACACCGTGATTGATCTGCTTTCGGATTGGCTTCGCGCCTGTTGAAGAACCGGCCGTCCGCCGATCGTTTTACCGGTAAATACCGCTCGGAGAAAACCATTGGATTTCATTCATAAACTGCTGCCCGACCCGACCGCCGCGCGCGAGACCATTCTGCGCGGCACCCAACAAAACCCGATGCTGTTCGATTACTTTACGGCGGTGTCGCGTTTTGTGTTGTGCGCGCTCGCGATCATCATCCTTGTCCGCTGCGCGGTCTCGCTGCTGCGCGGCAAACAGGAGGACGAGATCTGGGGATACCTCGATCTCAGCCGCGGCCTGCATCTGCCGATCACCCACTGGGAGAACATCATCGGCCGCTCCCGAACCAGCGACGTCATTCTGGCTTTCCCGACCGTCTCCCGCAGCCACGCCGCGCTGATTCAGCGCACCGACGGCTGGTACCTCTACGATCTCGGCTCCAAGGGCGGCACCAAGGTCAACGGCGAACCGGTCACCGAGAAAACGAAGGTCGATTACGGCGACCTGCTCGAATTCGGCGGCGTCGCCGCGCTGCTGCAGCCGCTCAGCGACAGCGAGCTCGAAAAAAATCTGCGCCGCACCCCGCCCGGCACCCGCGTCCGCCCCTCGATGACGCTCTACTTTTTGACGCTGTTCCAGCTGGTGCTGGGTGTAAAACTTTCGCTCGCGGCGGCGAACCGCTTCGACTGGAGCATCCCCGTCTGCTTCTTCCTGCTCGCGGTCATCACCTGGGTCTACTTCATCTCGTTCCGCGTCTTCAACCGGCGCGGCTTTGAAGTAGACACCCTCATGTTCTTTCTGGGCACGATGGGTCTGGCCGTCACCTCCTCCTCGGAACCGGGCGGCATCGCGATGCAGTTTGTCGCCTTTGTCGCAGGCATCTTCCTGTTTATCCTGCTGGGCTGGTTCCTGCGCGACCTCGACCGCGCCAACAAGATGCGCTGGCCCGCTGCCGTCGCCACGATCGGCCTGCTGCTGTTCACGATCGCGTTCGGCAAGGTCGTGTACGGCGCGCAGAACTGGGTCTTTATCGGCGGCATCTCGATCCAGCCCTCCGAACTCGCGAAAATCACCTTCGTCTACGCCGGCGCGGCGACGCTCGACCGGCTGTTCGCGAAACGAAATATTCTGCTCTACCTGATTCTGACCGGTTTCAGCGCGCTGGCGCTCGCATACATGAGCGACTTCGGCGCGGTCATCATCTTTTTTGTCGCCTTTCTGGTCGTCACCTACCTGCGCTCCGGCAACATCTTCTCGGTCGCGTTCTTCACCGTTGCCGCCGCGTTCGCCGGGTTGATCGTACTGCGGTTCAAGCCCTACATCGCGGCGCGGTTCAACACCTGGATGCACGCGTGGCAGTTCCCGCATGACGGCGGATTCCAGCAGACGCGCACGATGTCCGCCGCCGCTAGCGGCGGCCTGTTCGGCATCGGCGCGGGCGACGGCTGGCTGAAATATATCCCCGCCTCCGACACCGATCTCGTCTTCGGCATCGTCGCCGAGGAGTACGGGTTGATCATCGCCGCCGTCTGCATCGCCTGTATCGTCGTGCTCGCCATCTTCGTGGCCAAGAGCGCGAACACCAGCCGCTCGGCGTTCTACACCATCGTCTCGTGCTGTGCGATCGGCATGCTGGTGTTCCAGACCACCCTCAACGTCCTGGGCGCGGTCGACATTCTGCCCCAGACCGGCGTCACCTTTCCCTTTGTCTCGAACGGCGGATCCAGCCTTGTGTCCAGTTTCGGGCTGATGGCCTTCATCAAAGCCGCCGACACGCGTCAGGACGCGAGCTTCGCCACAATGTCGCACAGGAAAGTTCTGCGAAAGCGAGGGGAAGCCTAGTGTAAAAGTTTGCGAGCCGCACCGTCGCCATGCTGATTCTGGTCGCCATCCTGGCCGCAGGTTTCGGGCTGTACGTCGTCCGCTGGATCATCGACGGCGACGACTGGGCGGCGTTTCCCGTCAACTACCACACCTACACCAACGGCATTCTCTCGACCGGCGCCATCGTCGACACGAACGGCGTTGTGCTGGCCGGCGTCGATTCCGGCCACCGCACCTACAACGACAGCGAGCTTGTCCGGCGCGCGACGCTGCACGTCGTCGGCGACCTGCAGGGCAACATCGGTTCCGGTCTGCTGCACACCTACGAAAAACAGCTGATGGACTACAATCTGTTCAGCGGCGTCTACTCGCTCTCGGGCGCGGGCAACACATTGCACACCACCCTCGACAGCCGCCTGTGCAGCATCGCGTATCAGGCGATGAACGGGCGGCGCGGCGCGGTCGCCGTCATCAACTACAAGACCGGCGCGGTCGTCTGCATGGTCAGTACCCCCGGCTTCGACCCGCTGTTCCCGCCCGACGCCTCCAACGTCGACAACCCGGCCTACAACGGCGTCTACATCAACCGCGCCGTCTCCTCCACCTTTACGCCGGGCTCGGTCTTCAAGCTCATCACCCTTGAAGCGGCGCTCGAGCAGGACCCCGCGATCTGGGACCGCACGTTCCACTGCGACGGCAGTTTCGCGATCGGTCAGGATGTCATCACCTGCACCTCGGTGCACGGCGACCTCGACATCCGCGACGCGTTGGCGAAATCCTGCAACTGCGCTTTCGCGCAGCTTGCGCTCGACGTCGGCAACGAAGCCATCCGCGCATACGCCGAAAAGGCCGGTCTGCTCGACAGCTTCTACATGGGCGAGATCCGCGTTGCCGCCGGATTCTACGGGGACGCGGACGCGGGCAGTTCGGATCTCGCGTGGGCCGGCATCGGCCAGTACAACGATCTGGTCAACCCGCTCGCGCTCGCGCGGTACGTCGGCGCCATCGCGAACGGCGGCTCTATTGTCACTCCGCGCATCATCGAGAGCGTGACCTCCCCCGTCGGACTGCCGCGCGGCCTCTATCTCCGGGGCGGCAAGACGCGCCTGCTCGCCGCCGGCACCGCCGACACGCTGAAAGAGATGATGTTGTACAACGTCACCTCGTATTACGGCGCCGAGCGGTTCCCTGGCCTGCCCATCGGCGCAAAATCCGGCACCGCCGAGATCGAGCAGGGCGACGTCCCGCACTCGTGGTTTGTCGGTTTTCTGGACGACCCGAGCCACCCCTACGCCTTCGCCGTTTTGCTCGAGAACAGCGGCTGGGGCATGACCGCAGCGGGTGGCGTCGCCAACGAAGTTTTACAGGAACTTATGTACCCCGAAAATTAACGAATATCTTTTTCCCGCGCATAATGATACCGTCAATAACAGTGAAAGAGGAACTCCCGATGAAAAAACTGATTGCGATTGTGCTGACCGTCCTTCTGATCGCCGCGCTGACCGCGTGCGCGCGCACCGACCCCAAGGCCTTCCTGGAGCAGCAGCTCGCAGCGGCAAAAACCCCGAGCGACGAGCAGATCGTAGCGGCGCTCGACACGATTTTCGCCAAGACCGGCCTCAACATCACGGAGGACGGAAAGGCCCAGTACATCGAGCTGACCCGCGCTATGCTCGACACCATCCAGTACGAGGTGCTGAGCGTGACCGAGGACAAGGCAACCGACACCGCGACCGCCAGCATCAAGGTCACGGCCGCCGACATGGGCACCGCGCTCTCAAACGCCACCAAGGCGCTGACCTCCGAGCTGGTCGGCAGACCCGATTTCGACCCGGCGGAGCTGAGCGCTCTCATGATCGAGAAGATGATCGAGGCGATCCGCGACCCCGCGCTCGGCACCAAGGAGCACACGGTTCCGGTGCTGCTGAAATACGACAAGGACCAAAAGACATGGCTGACCGCGTCCGAGCTCATGGACCAGCTGCTGACAAACGCCATGTCTTCCTGACGGATTTCAAGGCATCCGACAACGCCACCGGCTGAATTCAATATTAAGAGGAAATCTTTTAATATAAATCGCGTCCCCTGAATTCGCAATCTGACTGGCTATATAAAAAATGGAGGATGTCTTATGAAAAAACTGATTGCAATCCTTATGGTTCTCTGCCTGTTCGTTGTGGCAACGGCGTGCGGCAGCAAACCCGCAGATCCCAAAACATTCCTTGAGAGCGAGATCGCGAAAGCGAAGAACGCCAATGCGGCTGAGATCCGCGCGGAGTTGGAGGATTCGCTCGACTTCTCCGGCGACACGATGACCGAGGAGGAGAAGGACATCTATGTCGAGATGTTTTGCGCCGTTATCGCAGTGACCGATTTCGAGGTGTTGGATTTGACCGTCGATTCCACCGGAAAGGAAGCAAACGGCAACGTCAAGTGCACAACCGTCGACTTCACTGAAGCGCTCACAAAAACGTACGAAATCGCGTTTGAAAAGGTGACGGATGCGGCCGCGACCGAGGACGAACTGACGAAAATGATGCTTGAAATCATGACCGACGTCTTACAGGATCCCGCGCTGTCGAAGACGGAGGCCACCATTCCGATTAAAATGGTCTACAACGAGGAGACAAAGTCCTGGGAAGTGATACAAGACCTGATGCTGGAAGCGATGAATAACTCGCTTGGCGTTTAATCCGCCTAAAAAGCGGGGCAGCGGCGCTGCCCCGCTTTTTTTGTTGCGCCGAGCGTCTTTCCGCGCTATGATAGGCAGAGAAAACAATCGCGTTCGATCCGTCGTCGGACGGACAATTCCGGCTTTTTCAGGAGGGGTACATGAGCACCGAGCGTAAAAATCTGGATTACATCGAGCGGCAGCGCATGCACGGGCTGTATCTGTCCCGGCAGTGCAGAAGCCTTCTTACGCTCTCGCACGAGCTGATGGGGCTGCACAGCTGGTTCTACCGCAACGTGCCGTTCTCGGCGCTGATTCGCGGCGCCGACATCTCGGGCTGGAAGACGCTGCTCACCAAGACATGGTTGTACCGCGGAACACTGCACGGCGTGGTCTACGAGGATCTGCCCGAACTGCTCGCGCTGCACGTCGGCGACACCTACCTCACGCGCCTCTACGGCAAGGAGCGGATCGCCGACATCGCCGACGAGGTGATGCGCTACATGGAGGACGGCGTCTTCTCGCGCGCCGAGTTCCGCCGCATCTTCTCCCGAAAGTACGACGACAACATGATCAGCAATCTGTTTTCGCCGTGGGGCGGTATCTTCGTCCATCTCGCGCGAAACGGGCAGGTCGCGTTCCGGGACATGACGAGCCGCGACTTCGACCTGATCAGCGCCGAGCCGACCCAAAGCTTCGAGGAGGTGCTGCCCGATCTTCTCCGCCGGTACCTCGAGGTCTACGGTCCCGCGACGCTCGACGACGCGGCCTGGTTCCTCGGGCTCTGGAAACCCGAATCCAAGATCCTGCGCCAACTGCCGCTCGACGCGTTCGACAGCTTCGAGCTCAACCGAAAGCGCTACTACAGCTGCGGCGAACACGACGCCGCAGACATCCCCGAACTGACGCTGCTCTCGGGCTTCGACCCGCTGATTGTGTCCTACACCGACCGCAGCGCCGTCCTGCCGGACGAGTACAAGTCTAAAGTTGTCCTGAAATCCGGCATCTGCAACCCGACCGTCGCCGTCAACGGCCGCGTCGCGGGCATCTGGAACATCAAGAAGGAGGAGCCCTCCGTCACGTTCTTCACGCCCCAGCCCAAGCGCCTCACGACCGAAGCGCTGGAACGGGTGGACACGATTCGCCGGAAAACGGCCGGCTGAAAAAAGCAGAAACACCTTCACTGGATGTCTAAATATCAAAAACAGAAAGGGCGGCTACCGGCCGCCCTTTCTGTTTTTACAGGAGATATCGTTGTCCTCGGCCGGAGTGCATGCCGGTGGCGGAAGGATGACGGGGTCCTTCGATTCAAGGTACATTCTTTCGGTTTCCTGCTGCGCTTCTCTGATGATGGCCCGCGCTTCCTCGAACAGATAGTCCAGCTTTGCCTGTGCATGGCACAGTTTGTTGTACATCTCTTTGTAGTTCGGCATCTCGCCCACCTCGATTGACCTCTAGTACGGGTCATGTATCCATCCAGCGTACCATATACTGGAGCAGATGACAAGCACTAAATGTCAAATGAGCGAGGTATAACGATGTTTAAGAACAGAAGCGCAGATGGTAAGCTGAACCTGTGTGGGTTGAAAATCCGATGCTTGCGGATAGATTTGAAGCTATCCCAACGGGCACTGGCCGACAAACTGCAATTGCAGGGCATTGACCTATCCAAGAACGCTATCCAGCAGATTGAGAGCGGCGAGCGGTTTGTGACGGATATTGAACTGGCCGCTTTTGCGAAGTTGTTCAGAACAGCCACGGACGCGCTGGTGGGGCTATAAATTTTGAACGATGGGCGACGGCGAAATTAGACGCGCCGTTGAATTATTGTCGACACCCTCTAGGCACATTTCAAATTGCTTTACAGTTTCAGCCACAGCGCAGGGCGGATGCCGCCAGTACATTTACCATCGCTGATGTTGCCCTTCAATATATTATTGCCTTGAATACCTATACCACCGTCAGTACCCCAAATGTACACAGCTTTTACAGGAACGCGGCCGGGTGAGCGAAGCCACCACCACCAATACCCTTCTTTGCCTAGCAGTTTTGCAAGTCGCTTACTGTTGTTTTTATCTTTTCTTTCAAACCAATATCTCTGATTAATTCCCGGGTTGTTCAGATTAGCGCTACTATCACCAAAATACTTACAGACCTCCTCAAGACTCAACAAAAATATTCTGTCTTGCGTATCTTGCCCACCTTTTGTACCATACAACTGATTATCCAAGTTTTGATTGATCACTGGAACGATTCTCGATTGGTTAGCCTTACTGAATCGCTCATAAAATTCTCCGTTCAGATATGTTCGTAACGCACAGTCCGCCCACGTTATATCTTGATAAGTATCATGGTAAGGACGCTGTTCAATGATAAATTTGGTTACAATCAAAGCTATATCATTTTGAATGGCAAGTACTTGCCATTCATATTTGTCAAATACTATGATATCTTCTTTCTGCATATTTACCTCTCGTGGTATATATACTTCTGACAAACGCTTCAAAATCCGTGCGCGCGTAGATTGCGCCAAACCCTGCGCTTCGCCAATCGTTTCTACCCACAGCATACCACAAAACCAAACAGGCCGCCACCCATTCAAAAGCGTGGATGGCGGCCCGTTCAAGTTCTCGCGGAGCGACCACCGCGAAAGGTTGGTAGCGACAGCGAACCGTAGCGAGGGCGGGCGCATTTA
>JAVBVJ010000135.1:0-4962 GCA_031554355.1 Oscillospiraceae bacterium | reverse complement strand
GACGCCGATAATCTCAGCAAAACCATTAAAGCGAGCGCCGAGACCGGCGTCATCCAGATGAACGAGATGATGAGCGCCGTGCAGGACATCGACACCTCGACGGAAGCGATCAAGAAAGTCATCAAGGTCATCGAGGACATCGCGTTCCAGACCAATATTCTGGCGCTGAATGCCGCGGTCGAGGCCGCGCGCGCCGGCCAGAACGGCAAGGGATTCGCCGTCGTCGCCGACGAGGTGCGCAACCTCGCCACCAAGAGCTCCCAGTCCGCGAAGGAGACCAACACGCTGATCACCGATACGCTCAACAAGACCGAGCTGGGCGTCCGCATCGCGCAGGAGACCAGCAAGTCGCTCACCGATATCGTGGACGGCATCAGCAAGAACAACGAGATCATCTCGAAGATCGCCTCGCTCAGCGAGGAACAGAACGACGCGATCACCGAGATCAACGAGGGCATCGACCAGGTCGAGAATGTCGTCCACCAAAACAGCGCCACCGCCCAAGAGAGCGCAGCCGCCAGCGAGGAGGTCAGCAGCCAGGCCGAGATCCTGGAGGATCTGCTCTCCAAGTTCAAAATATTCTAAGCAGAAAGGAGCCCTGTCAGGGCTCCTTTTTTATGCGCGCCAGTGATCTGATCCAGCATCCCCGCTGCTGGTTCATGCTTTAAATGACGGCGGTTTCATGTGGTCGCTTTCAAAGCGACAACTTCTCGTGCACAGATTTCGATAATCATTTTCATGTCGTTTCCAAGAATGGATAGGCATTCCCCTCAAATAAACGCATAAAAACAGCAGCCAACGGCTGCTGTTTTTTTATCTATACGGTTTGAAGTGACGTTATAGCTCCAGTTGCTTGACGACGTCCTCCGGTTTCAGCGTCATGCCGGCGGCGGGCAGATTCCGGGTGCGGTAGCGCTGCGGCGTCACCAGGTTCAGTTCCGAGACCGGCAGCACATTGCTCAGCCTCGCGCCTTTTTTCAGCGTCAACACGCTGACCCCGATGGTGTCCTTCGCTTGTTTCAGCGGGATAAACGCGCTGTTGACGAGCAGCATTCTGTCGTTGTCGCTAAACAGCGCGAACTCGGTCTCGGCCGCGCAGAGGTACGCCGCGACCAGCGGGCTTTTGCTCCCACAGGCGCTGGTCAGCTTCCGGCGGTTGAGTTTCGTCTCGTAAACCTTTGCGGGCACCTTGCCGACCTTGCCGTTTTCGTAGAAGAACAGAACGTTTTCGCTGTAGTCGTCGGTCACAATCATCGACAGCGCGACCTCCCCCTCCTGCATCTCGAGCGAGGACGGAACATAGTCGCCGATCACGCTGGCCTTGCTGTCCTCGAAGTCGTTCGCGCGGCACTTGTAAGCCTGCTGCAGATTCGTGAAAAAGAGGATGTGCGCGTCGTTTTTGCACTCGATCGCGCTGATGATCCGGTCACCCTCTTTGAGCTTGTGTTCCCCGCCCATGCGCAGCGACAGCGGCGTGATTTTCTTGAAGTATCCCTCTTTCGTAAAGAAAACCGTTACAGGATAGTCCGGAATCTCTTCCTTCTCCTCCTCAAACTCCTCGGGTTTCTCGTAGCGGATCTTTGTTCTGCGCGCCTGCACATATTTCCTGGCGACCTCGGCCTGCTCCACGACGATAATGCGGTCAATCCGCTTTTTGTTCTCCAGTGTCTCTTTCAGTTCCGCGATCTCATTATTCAGGTTGTCGATCTCGTTGAGGCGGTTCAGGATGTACTCCCGGTTCAAGTACCGCAGCTTGATCTCGGCGATGTAGTTCGCCTGAATCTCGTCGATGGCAAAGCCGATCATCAGGTTCGGGATGACGTCCTTGTCCTCCTCGGTGTTGCGCACGATCGAAATCGCCTTGTCGATGTCGAGCAGAATCTTCGCGAGGCCCTCGAGCAGATGCAGCCGCGCCTCTTTTCCGCGCAGCTCAAAGCTCGTTCTTCTGCGGATACAGTCGCGCCGGAACGCCGTCCACTCCTCGAAGATCTCGCGGACGCCGAGCTGCATCGGATTTCCCTGAATCAGGATGTTGAAGTTGCAGGAGAACGTGTCTTCAAGCGGGGTCATGCTCATCAGACGCTGCATCAGTTTGTCGGGGTCGACGCCGCGCTTCAAGTCCAGCGCCAGCCGCAGGCCTTTCAGGTCCGTCTCGTCGCGCATGTCGTTGATCTCGCGGATTTTGCCGCTCTTGATCAGGTCGCTGATCTTGTCCATAATCGCTTCGATCGTGGTTGTCGGCGGAATCTCGGTGACCTCAATGCAGTTGTTTTTCTTGTCGTACTGGTAGACGCAGCGAATGCGCACGCTGCCGCGCCCGGTCTCGTAGATCTCCCGAATCGCGGTTTCATCATACAGCAGCTGTCCGCCGCCCGGAAAATCCGGCGCTTTCAGCGTGGTCGTGATGTCGTGGTCGGGATCCTTGATCAGCGCGACCGCCGTCTCGCAGACCTCGGCCAGGTTAAAGGGACAGATCGCGCTGGCCATGCCTACCGCGATGCCCAGATTGTAGTTGACCAGAATGGACGGGAACGTCGCCGGCAGCAGCGCCGGTTCCTTCATACGGTTGTCGTAGCTGTCGACAAAATCGACGGTATCCTTGTTGATGTCGCCGAACAGCTGGTTCGCGATGTCCGCGAGCTTGACCTCGGTGTAGCGCGAGGCGGCGTAGGCCATATCGCGGCTGTACGCCTTGCCGAAGTTCCCTTTCGAGTCGATGTACGGATGCAGCAGGGACTCACTGCCGCGCGTCATGCGCACCAGTGTCTCGTAGATCGCGCCGTCGCCGTGCGGGTTGAGCTTCATGGTCTCGCCCACCACGTTGGCCGACTTCTGCCGGTGGCCGTTCAGCAGCCCCATGTTGTACATCGTGTACAGCAGTTTGCGGTGCGCGGGCTTAAAGCCGTCGATCTCCGGCAGCGCGCGCGACACGATGACGCTCATGGCATACGGCATGAAATTGACGCGCAGCACTTCCGTGATCGGGGTCTCGATCACGGTGCCGGCGTCTGCGATCTCGACGTTGTCCCCGATGCCCGGATGCTTGTTATCCTCTTTTTTGCTTTTACTCGCCAACGGAAACCTCCTGCGGCGTTTTTCTTTTGTCAGCTGACGTCGAGTTCATCGAGATACTCCCCGCCGTGTTCCGCAATGTACTCTTTTCTGCCCGCAAGATTGTCGCCCATCAGCAGGTCGAACATCTCGGCTGCGTCCTCGATGTCCGCCGGCACCACGTTGACGAGGCGGCGCGTCTGCGGGTTCATCGTCGTCATCCACATCATGTCCGCCTCGTTCTCACCGAGGCCTTTCGATCGCTGCAACGTGTATTTTTCGTTCTCCAGCTTTTTCAGAATCTCGACTCTTTCGGTTTCAGAATAGGCGAAATACGTCTTGTTTTTTGTGTTGATCTCGAACAGCGGCGACTCCGCGATGTAGACGTTTCCGGACTGAATCAGGCTCGGCATCAGCCGGTAAAACATCGTCAGAATCAATGTACGGATCTGGTAGCCGTCGTAGTCGGCGTCGGTGCAGATGACCACCTTGTTCCAGCGCAGATTGTCGATGTCGAACGTCGAGAAATCCTTGTTCGCTTTGGTCGTGACCTCGACGCCGCAGCCGAGCACGCGCACCAGATCGGTGATGATCTCGTTTTTGAAGATTTTGTCGTACTCCGCCTTCAGGCAATTCAGAATCTTGCCGCGCACCGGAATAATCGCCTGAAATTCGGCGTCGCGCCCCTGTTTGCAGGCGCCGAGCGCGGAATCGCCCTCAACGATATACAGTTCCCGGCGCTCCATGTCCTTGGTTCGGCAATCGACGAATTTCTGTACCCGGTTGGCGAGGTCACTGCCGCTCTGAAGCGTCTTTTTCAGGTTCAGCCGCGTCTTCTCTGCGTTCTCCCTGCTGCGTTTGTTGATCAACACCTGGTTCGCGATGCGGTCGGCCTCGTCGCGGTTCTCGAGAAAATAGATTTCGAGCCGTTCCTTCAGGAACTCGGTCATCGCCTGCGCGATAAACTTGTTCGTGATCGCTTTCTTCGTCTGGTTCTCATAGCTCGTCACCGACGAGAACGAGGAGGATACCAGCATCAGGCAGTCCTCGATGTCGACAAAGCTGACCTTGCTCTCGTCCTTGCGGTACAGCTTTCGGTCTTTCAGCAGATTGTCCAGCTGGTTAATGAACGCCGTTTTTACGGCGCGCTCCGGCGAACCGCCGTGCTCGAGCCAGCTCGAGTTGTGGTAATATTCCAGCAGCTGTGTCTTGTTGGAAAAACAGAGCGCGAACGACATCTTGACGCGGTACTCCGGCATGTCCGGCCGGTCGCGGCCGACGCGGTCGCCTTCCCAAAGCTGCACCGCGGTCATCGCCTCACCGCCCGCCTTTTCCTGTAAATAATCGACGATCCCGCTCGCGTAGCAGTACTCCTTACTCGAAAACTTGCCCGGCGCCGTCTCGATCCAGTGCTCAAAGATCACCCCGGCGTTGACGACCGACTGCCGGCGCAGCGTCTCCTCGAAGTAGCTCTCGGGGATATCGATCTCGGTGAAGACTTTCAGATCCGGCCGCCAGCGAATGCGGCTGCCCGTCTTGGTCTTTCCGGTCTCCTCTTTAATCATCTCGCCGACGGGATTTCCGGCCTTGAAGTGGATCTCGTAGCGCGTCTTGTCGCGGAAGATCTCGACGTCCATGTACTCGGACGAGTACTGGGTCGCGCACAGCCCGAGGCCGTTCAGGCCCAGTGAATACTGGTAGGTCTGTCCGGCGAGGTTGTCGTACTTGCCGCCCGCATACAGCTCGCAGAACAGCAGCTTCCAGTTAAACTCTTTTTCCTTGGCGTTGTAGTCGACGGGGATACCGCGCCCGAAGTCCTGCACCTCGATGGAGCGGTCGAGAAACTGCGTGATGATGATGCGGTTGCCGAACCCCTCTCGAGCCTCGTCGATGGAGTTGGAGATGATCTCG
>JAVBVJ010000117.1:0-12631 GCA_031554355.1 Oscillospiraceae bacterium | reverse complement strand
GGGCTGATCGCGCTGTTCATCGCCGCGCACCGCCACGGGAACGGGAAGCTGGATTTCCGCTTCGTGCTCGACGGCAGAACGCTGGCGGGTTGCCTGATCGAATCGGCGGGACAGTTCACCTATGTGTTCACCTACGCGGCGGGCGACGCCGCGATCGCCTCGCCGTTCATCGCGTCGTTCTCGATGGTGTCGGTGGTATTATCGCGGATTTTCTTGAAAGAGAAGCTGAACTTAAAACAGATCATACTGGTTGTTTTGATGATCGCCGGCATGTTCATTCTGGCGATAGAGTAGGGAAGTTATGCGGATTTTAGGAATTGAGACGTCTTGCGACGAAACCGCCGCGGCGGTGGTAGAAGACGGCCGCACCGTGCTGTCGTCGGTCGTCGCCTCGCAGGTCGAGGAGCACCGCTTGTACGGCGGCGTCGTGCCCGAGGTCGCGTCGCGGCGGCATCTCGAGAACATCGGGTGGGTGACGCGCGCGGCGCTGGACGAGGCTTCAGCCGGGCTAGCGGACATCGACGCCGTCGCCGTGACGGTGCAGCCGGGGCTGATCGGCGCGCTGCTGTCGGGCTTAAGCTTTGCGAAGGGCCTGAGCTACGCGGCGGCAAAACCGCTCGTGCCGGTCAACCATCTGCACGGCCACGTCTGTGCGCTCTATCTCGCGTATCCCGATCTGAAGCCGCCGTTTGTCGCGTACGTCGTGTCCGGCGGACACAGTCACCTGGTCCTGGCGCGCTCCTATACAGAGTACGAGGTGCTCGGGCGCGCGGTCGACGACGCGGCGGGCGAGGCCTTCGACAAGGTGGCGCGCGCGCTGGGTCTGCCGTATCCGGGTGGCCCCGAGATCTCGAAACTTGCGGCGGACGGAAACGCCGTTTTCCCGCTGCCGGACCCCAGGACCGGCGAGGCGCTCGACATCAGTTTTTCGGGCCTGAAAACCGCCGTCATCAACCTGATTCACACCGCGAAGATGCGCGGCGAGACGCTTTCCGCCGCCGACATCGCGGCGTCTTTCGAGCGGCGGGCGACCGAGATGCTGTGCAGCCGGCTCGTCGCTGCGGCGTCGTCCCGGAATCTCCCGGCGGCGCTGTGTGGCGGGGTTGCCGCAAATGTTGCGCTTCGTGCGAGGGTGGCCGCGGCCTGCGCGGACAGGGGGATCCCGCTCTATGCGCCGCCCAACAATCTCTGCGGCGACAACGCGGCGATGATCGCGTCGGCCGGGTACTTCGCGTACCGGGCCGGAACAGTGGCGCCGCTCACCCAAAACGCTTTTGCGGCGGCTGATTTATAGGCAAATATATTTATATAAAAGAGTAGAATCAACACAGGGAAACCGCAACTGCGCAGACCCAAAGAGCCTTGCGGCCAACGCGCTGAAAATCACCGCCGTCACGGCGATGGTCCCCTGATATTCCGGGTATCCTGCGCGCCATGCATGACGCCGGATAAGCGCTTAAACTAAGACAGGAACAAGGCTGCCCGTTTTCGCGGGTGGCTTTTTTATGATTGTGCGCAACTTTTTTTGGCTTTATCTTGAAAAACGTCACGAATCTGCATATAATGTATTTGGTGGAAATTGGGCTTGTCGTACAGCCCGTCGAAAGGAGAACAGCATGACCAATAACAAAACCATTCTCGACTGGGTTCAAGATTGCACGAACCTGGTAAAACCCGACAAGGTCGTCTGGATTGACGGCAGCGAGGAGCAGCTGAAAGCGCTGCGCGACGAGGCGCTGGCTTCCGGCGAGATCATCTCGCTGAACCAGGAAAAACTGCCGGGCTGTGTTCTGCACCGCAGCGCCGTCAACGACGTCGCCCGCGTCGAGGACAGAACCTTTATCTGCAGCGCGACCGAGACGGACGCGGGCCCGACCAACAACTGGATGGCGCCGGACAAAGCCTACGGCATGATGCGCGAGATCTTCGACGGCAGCATGAAGGGCCGCACAATGTACGTCATCCCGTACTCGATGGGACCGATCGGCTCCGAGTTCTCCAAAGCAGGCCTCGAGATTACCGATTCGATCTACGTCGTGCTCAGCATGGACATCATGACCCGCATCGGCAACAAGGTGCTGGACGTGCTCGGCGACTCCAATGACTGGGTGCGCGGACTGCACGCCAAAGCGGATCTGGACGCCGAAAAACGCTATATCATGCACTTCCCGGACGACAACGCGATCTGGTCGGTAAACTCCGGTTATGGCGGAAACGTGCTGCTGGGCAAAAAGTGTTTTGCGCTGCGCATCGCTTCCAATCAGGGCCGCCGCGAGGGCTGGATGGCGGAGCACATGCTGATTCTAGGCATCGAGAATCCGAGCGGAGAGGTCAACTATATCACGGCGGCGTTCCCGTCGGCCTGCGGCAAGACAAACCTTGCCATGCTGGTGCCGCCCGAAATCTATAAAAACAAAGGCTACAAGGTCTGGTGTGTCGGCGACGACATCGCCTGGCTGCGTGTCGGTGCGGACGGCCGCCTGTACGCGATCAATCCGGAGAACGGATTCTTCGGCGTCGCGCCGGGCACCAACGAGAAATCGAACCCCAACGCGCTGGCCTCCACCCGCAAGAACGCCATCTTCACCAACGTTGTCCAGAACCTCGACGACAACACCGTGTGGTGGGAGGGCCTCGATAAAAATCCGCCCAAGAACTCGCTGAACTGGAAGGGCGAGGTCTGGAACGGCGACGAGAGCCTCGGCAAAGGCGCGCATCCCAACAGCCGCTTCACCGCCCCGGCGATCAACTGCCCCTGCATCAGCAAGGAGTTCGAGAACGCGGACGGCGTGCCCGTCTCCGCGATTCTGTTCGGCGGCCGCCGCGCGAAGACCGCGCCGCGGGTCTACGAATCCTTCACCTGGCAGCACGGCGTGTTCGTCGGCTCTTCGATGGCGTCCGAGACCACCGCCGCCGCGACCGGCGCGGTCGGTGTTGTGCGCCGCGACCCGATGGCGATGCTGCCGTTCTGCGGATACAACATGGGCGACTACTGGAAACACTGGCTCGAGATGGGCAAGAAGCTGGGAGACAAAGCGCCGCGCATCTACAATGTCAACTGGTTCCGCATCGACGACGAAGGCAATTTCATCTGGCCGGGATTCGGCGACAATATGCGCGTGCTGATGTGGATGATCGAGCGCTGCAAGGGCAACGTCGACGCCGTCACGACCGCGATCGGCTACGAGCCCAAGCCCGAGGATATCAACATCGAGGGATTGAGCGACATCAGTGTCGACACCGTCCGCGGCCTGCTGTCGGTGGACAAAGATCTGTGGGTCGCCGAAGCCGACGGCATCGCCGAGTTCTACAAGAATTTCGGGGATCGCCTGCCCGCCGAGATGAGCGCAGAGCTCGAAGCTCTGAAGGACCGTTTACAGAAAGCGTAACGCAAAGTCCGCGCGAGAAATCGCGCGGATTTATTTTTGCGAAAACCATTAAGTTAATGATCGACGCGGACGATATAAGTATTGAGATAGTATCTAATCAGGAGGGATTGTATGCAGATCGGCGGAATTCAACCGATTTCCATCGCGCCGTGGTACCGGCTGTCGAATCAAACCGCCAGCGCCGGGGAAGTGATTCCGCAGGCGTCGTCTTCGCTGCCGCGCAACTTTGATACGCTGGATCTTTCCGGCAGCCAAATGAAAGTGGACGACGCGCCCGGCGGCGGGAACAAGACGGGCAAGGACATCCAACAGCCCGCGGGGCTGGAAAAAGCACAGGCAACCGAGTGTCAGACCTGCGCGAACCGCGCCTACCAGGACGGCAGCGACGACCCTTCGGTCAGTTTTCAGTCGGCGCAAAAGATCGACCCGAAAACAGCGGCGACGACCGTCATGAACCACGAGATGGAACATGTGTACAACGAAAAAGAGAAGGCCAAGGAAGAGGGGCGCGAGGTCGTCAGCCAGAACGTGACCCTAAAATACGGCATCTGTCCGGAGTGCGGAAAGCTGTACGTCGCGGGCGGGGAGACCAGAACGGTGACGAAGAGCGCCTCGAAACCCGAACCCGAGAATCAGGAAAAATCCACAGAAAAAGTGCAATAAAAACGGCCTCGGCCGTTTTTTTTTGCACTATTCCATCGCCCGCAGCATCTCAAACAGCTGCTGCGGGGTCTCGGCGATCGCCGCCGCGCCGGCCTCGGTCAGCGCCTGTCTGCTGCTGTACCCCCAGCCGACACAGACGCCGTCGACCCCTGCATTGACCGCGGTCTCGATATCGACGGGGGAGTCGCCGATGTAGACGACCTGCTGCGGGTCGAGATCGGCCTGCATAATCAAATAGAGCAGCGCGTTGGGGCTCGGCTTGGTCTCGAACTCGTCGCTCTGCCCGATGACGCGCCAGAGCAGATCGTTCGGGAACAATGCGCGGACGATCTTCTCGGTGTGGATTTTGGACTTGTTGGACAACACCGCGAGCGCCGCGCCGTCCGCCGAAAGCGCGCGAAGCATCTCAAAGACGCCGGGGAACACCGCCGTTTTCGCAATCAGGTGCTGGCTGTATCGATTGTGGTAGAGGCGCAGGATCTGCGCCCGCATCGCGTCGTAGCAGTTCGGCGTCGCGCGCTGCACCAGCACGGTCGGCCCGTGCCCGATCATGCCGAGACACTGCGCCTCGGTGATCCGGGGCAGCGCGAAATCCGCAAGCGCGCTGTTGAGCGCAGCGGTGATATCGGCGATGGAATCGATCAACGTGCCGTCTAAATCGAAAACGTACAGTTTTTTCATAAAATTAATCCCCTTTTCCGCTTCCATTATACCAAATCCCGTGCCGAAACGAAAGGTGGCGGGATGGCGGCGAAACACGCTTTCGCGGAAAAGCGCGGCGGGTGCGGCGGGCGGCCAAAATTGTTTATAAAAAAGTATTGACATAAACCGATAAACCGTGTATATAATCTATTGTAATGAACGGACGAAGGAGATTAAATAAATGGTTTTTGAGAAAATTCGTAATATCATGTGCGATCAGTTCGATGTAGAAGAGGATAAAGTGACGCTGGACACCAGTATTATCGACGACCTGGGCGCGGATTCGTTGGATGTTGTGGATTTGATCATGTCTTTGGAGGAGGAGTTCGACATCGAGTTCCCGGAAGAGGAAATCGAAAACATCAAGCTTGTCGGCGACCTCGTAAAGTTTGTCGAGGCCAACAGCTGAATTTCCGATAATAAAAAACCTGTGTGAAAGCACAGGTTTTTTTATCTTTACAACCGCCAAATGGATTGTATATAATATAGTCCATTAGATTGAAAAAAGCTTTCACTTTTTTCAATCGGCAAGCAAAGCTTGCCGGCATGTTTAAGGCGTGCAATGGACTATGCACTCGATTTACAGCAACTTCAAAAATGATTTACACAAACAATTTTGAACATTGTTGCGTGTGCAAGCGTTTTATAGGTCATTTCCACGTATAATTCTTTATTCAAAACGCTGTAAGCCGCCAAATTGGCGGCACTGTGGGGCGATCGCCCCAGCTTCAAAACAGGAAATGAACTGTTTTGAAGTTCAATGCGTATAAACCGGTCGATCCGGACGAAAGAGACGGCTTCATGCTGACGAACGCCTACCGCATCATCACCTGTATTCCCCTCATAATCTGCCTCCTCCTGCTGCTGTTTTCAACGACGACCGCCGACCGGCGGCAAAAGCGGTACCGGAGCTTCTTTTTGCTGTCCACGATTCTCATTGTCGTGGGCAATATGCTTTTTTACGCGCTGCCCTACGCCGTCGTGATCAAAAACCTGATCCGCGTCATGTACTTTCTGTACGCGGCGAACACCGGTTTCTTCTTCCTGCTGACCGTCCACTACTTCAAGCTCGAGAGCCGCATCCCGCGCTGGGTCAGCACGGCCTGCATCCTGTTCATCGGCCTGATGTTTCTGGTAGCGGCGACCGACGGCGTCACGCACTGGATCATCGACAACTTCCAGCTGGTCCAGTCGACCCCGGTGATGGTCTACCAGAGCGACTACGAGATCGCCTATTACGTCAACGCCGGATTCTGCATTCTGCTGCACCTGTACCTTGTCGCGCTGCTGATCTCGTCCAACCGCTTCCGGCCGCGCTCGATCCGCGGCTCGCTGATCGTCTTCATCATGGGCCCCGCCAGCTACTGCATCGGCTGGATTATCAAGCTGATCGCGGGTCATTTCGCGTTCAACCTGATCATTCCGGCCTCGCTGATCTGCACGCTGTGCTACTTCGTGTCGGTGCAGGGAACCGGCGTCAGCGAGCTGCTCCAGATTCAGGGGCGCGAGGTGTTCCAGTACCTCGACGAGGGTATTCTGCTGCTCGACAAAGAGGGCCACATTCTGGACATGAACACCGCCGCGCGGAAACTGTTCGATGTCGATATCCGCAGCCAGTCCACGCTGCTGTTCGACGACATGCTGCAGGACATGGTGGACCGCCACCACCTGCTGATCCGGCCGCAGGACAACCAGCCCGGGCTGGATCTCTGCTTTATCGGCAACGCGCTGCCCCAGTTCTTTTTGCTGGAGCGGCAGCCGCTTGAAACCGTCAACGCCATCGAGGGCGGCAAGTGCATCATTCTGAAGAACCGCACGAACGCCCGGCTCATCGCCGAGCGCCTGCGCGAGACCGCGGGCGTCGACGTGCTGACCGGTCTGCCCAACCGTTACCGCTATCAGGAACTGCTGCGCCAGCTCGACGTGGCGAAGAACCTCCCGCTCAGCATATTGATCGGCGACGTCAACGGCCTGAAGATCGTCAACGACCTGTACGGCCATTACGAGGGCGACATGCTGCTGAAAGCCGCCGCGAACGTGCTGCAGTTCACCTGCCCGAAGGAGGGCTACGTCTGCCGCATCGGCGGCGACGAGTTCGCGGTGCTGCTGCCCAACACCGACGAGGATCAGATGATGGCGCTGTGCAGCAGGCTTGAGCTCGGTATGAAGGCCTTCGACTTCGACGACCGCCAATTGTCGATCGCGCTCGGCGGCGCGACCAAGGTGTCGGACGACCAGAACATCAACTACATGGTGCATCTCGCCGACAAAAAGATGTACGAGAACAAGAACGAGGATCGCTAAACGCTGCGAAAGGACGCGCTGTTTTGAATTATCTGGTCTCTGTATTCTATTTTCTTGTCACGCTCGCCGGTATCGCAATTATTGTGATGCTGGCGGTCCGCGAGCAGGAAAAGCGCTTCCTGTTGCCGCTCAGTTTGATCGTCTTTCTGCTCGCGGCGCTGGCAATGATGTCCGGTCTGTTCTACCTGACCCACGCCGCGTCGCTGGGAAACCTGCTGCTCGACTTCGAGACGGCGCTGACCGGGTACCTCTCGGTCTCGATCTTCTTCTTCGTGATGCGGTTCTACAGCATCGACCGCTACTACACCTCGCTGATCGCCACGATCCTGTGCGCATTGCCCACGACGCTGCTGCTCAACGGCCTTGTGAAGAACACGGCGTGGTTTGACAACGCGGTCGAGATTCCGCCTTATCTCTATTGGTGCAACATCGTGTTCTACATGATGATTCTGATCTTTTCGCTGATCATCTCGCTGAACCAGTACGCGCGCGTCCCCGACCGCTACAAAAAAGCGTCGCGCCAGCTGATGGCCGGCCTGGTGCTGATCGCCGCCGGCATTCTGATCGACACGATGATTCTGCGCATCACCGTCTACCACCGCGTGCTGTTTTTCGGTATCTTCGCCATTGTCTTTTTCTACATCGCAGCCCGCAAAAACATCGGGCTCGACTACCTGAACGTCGCCCGCAGCGACGTCTTCAACGAGCTCGACGACGCGATCTTTATTCTGGACGTCGAGGGATTGATCGTCAACCGCAACACCGCGGCGAAATATCTGCTGTTCTGCGAGGGGTTGGACACCAACACCAAGGACATCCGCTTTGCGTTCAGCAAGGTGTTCGGCATCACCCCGTCCGAGCTGCCGTTCGACGGCACCGACCGCACCGAGGATTTCAACACCACCGTCAAAGCAAAAAACGACAAGGTTTACAGCATTCAGGAGAAGATGATTCTCGACCGCACCGGTGACCTGATCGGCCGCATCTTCATCTGCACCGACGTGTCGGTCGAGTACGGCATCATCACCCGCATCGAGCTCCAGTCGGGCATCGATCCGCTGACCGGCGTCCTCAACCGCGACCTGCTGATGCAGCGCTACGACGACAATCGCCAGAGCGAGGTGTTGCCGCTCGGCGTCATCTTCGGCGACCTGAACGGGCTCAAAAAAATCAACGACACCGAGGGCCACCACTACGGTGACATCCTGATCCGCACCGCCGCCGAGATCCTCATTAAGTGTTCCCCGCCCAAGGCCGACGTCTTCCGCTACGGCGGCGACGAGTTCGTCGTCGTCATCCCGAACTACACGGAGGCCGACTGCAACCACCTCGTCGAGATCTACACCAGTTATCTGGGCGGCGACAGGTTTCAGGTACCGGTCGCCATCTCGTTCGGGTACGCCGTCCGCACATCGCTCGACGAGACGCTGGAGGACGTCATCCACCGCGCCGACGCCGAGATGTACAGGAACAAACAGCTCAGCCGGGCCGCCGCAAAATAAGCAACCGCGCGCTGCGCGGTCTTTTTTTGCGCCGTGCTGGAGAATCTGCGCTCTTTTATGCTATAATAGTTTTCAATAAACAACTAGGGATGTGCAATGGAAACGATCTCCCCGCTGCGCCGGTTCTTCCGGTACTACAAGCCCTTCAAGGCGCTCTTTGCCGCCGATCTCGCCGCCTCCTTCTTCATCTGCCTGATCGATCTTGTCTACCCGATGGTCACCCGCACCTTTATCAACAACGCCGTGCCGAACCGGGATTTCCGGCTGCTGCTGATTCTGGCGGGGGTGCTGCTCGTCGTGTACACCGTCAAACTCGGGCTGAACTATTTCGTCCAGTACTACGGCCATATTCTGGGCGTTCACATGCAGGCGAACATGCGGCGCGACATCTTTGCGCATCTCCAGAAGATGCCTTTCACCTATTTCGACGAGAATAAATCCGGCGCGCTGATGTCCCGCGTCGTCAACGACCTGCAGGACGCGGCGGAGCTTGCGCACCACGGCCCCGAGTTCTTCTTCCTGTCGATGCTGATGATGGTGGGCTCGTTCATCGTACTGTGCACCATCAATATTCCGCTGACGCTGATCGTCTTTGCGTTTGTGCCGCTGTTTATCTACTGGATGGTGAAGAGCCGTGTCAAGATGGAGCGCGGGTTCACCGAGTCGCGCCGCAAAACCGCCGAGATCAACGCCGAGCTCCAGAACTCGCTGACCGGTATCCGCGTCTCCAAGGCGTTCGACAACAGCTCCGGCGAGATGGACAAGTTCGACGCGCGCCTCGACGCCTTTAAAAAAGCGCGCTACATCGCCTATCAGGCGATGGGCCAGTTCAACGCGGGCATGTTCTACTTTATCGACCTGATGTATTTAATCGTCCTCGTCGCCGCCGGTATCTTCTACATGAACGGCCGCATCAACATCGGGGATTTCACCGCCTACTTCCTGTACATTGCGCAGTTCATCACTCCCATCCGCCGCCTGATGCAGTTTGTCGAGATCTACGAGGAGGGCCAGTCGGGGTTCAAGCGCTTCTGTGAGATCATGGAGACCCCGCCCGAGGCCGATAATCCCGGCTCGGAGGACGTCGCGGATCTGTCCGGCGACATCCGCTTTAAGCACGTCACGTTTACCTACGGCAGCGAGAAGAACGTGCTGAACGACCTGAACATGACGATCCGCAGCGGAACCAAGGTCGCGCTGGTCGGTCCGTCCGGCGGCGGCAAGACGACGCTGTGCCACCTGCTGCCCCGTTTTTACGACATCACGCGCGGCGAGATCCTGATCGGCGACCGCAACATCGAGCAGATCACCCGCAGTTCGCTGCGGCGCGGCATGGGCATCGTGCAGCAGGAGGTATTCCTGTTCACGGGCACGATCGCCGAAAATATCGGGTACGCCTGCCCGGACGCCACGCTCGAGGAGATTCAGTCCGCGGCGAAAAAAGCCAACATTCACGACTACATTATCGCGCAGGAAGAGGGCTATGACACCTACGTCGGCGAGCGCGGCATCAAGCTCTCGGGCGGCCAGAAACAGCGCATCGCCATCGCCCGCATCTTCCTGAAAAACCCGCAGATTCTGATTCTCGACGAGGCGACGTCGGCGCTCGACAACATCACCGAGTACCAGCTCCAGCAGGCGCTCGACGACCTGTGCGAGGGGCGCACCACCATCGTCGTCGCCCACCGGCTGTCCACCGTGCGTAACGCCGACGAGATCGTCGTGCTCACCGACGACGGCGTCGAGGAGCAGGGTACCCACGACGCATTGATGAAAAACAACGGTCTGTACGCCACGCTGTACAACAGTCAGTTCAGCGCGTGACAACACCCGGGAGGTCCCATTGAAAAAACTGATTCAAAAATTACTGCTGTTCGCGCTGCCTTTCGCCGTCATCTTCGTCTGTTTCTTTGTCTTTGAGACAAACGACTACTTCGCGCTGAAGGACAACGCGATCTACGCGTCCAAGCCGCTCTCGGCGATGCGGCGCGTTCGGCTGACTGAGCCCGAGAACATCATTCTCGGCGACTCGCGCATGGCCAACCTGAACGTCGGCTACATCGAGGAGATCACCGGCGTCCCCTACACGATGATGGCGTTCGGCGGCGCCTCGCTGGGCGAGAACGTCGCATTGTTCTGGTACGCCACCGAGCACACCGCGCTGAAAAAAGTGGTGTGGGGCATCAACTTCTACACCGCGTTCGGCGGTCAGGGGCCGGGGCGCGTTCCGTCGGTACAGAAAGAAGCCGACAACGTCTTCTCGTTTACCGGTGACATCACGAACTGGCTGGTCGCGATCAGCAACGGCAAGCGGCTGGTCTTCAACCAATATTACCGCATGACCGATCAACCCGGGCGCATGGTCTTCCACGAGGATCCCACCCAGTTCGGACCGCTGACGGTCCCGCCCGAGATGGGTGCGCTGTACCGAAAGGATCTCGAGGAGTACGCCCACATAATCTACACCAACAGCGTCGGCTTAAAGCTGGAGCAGGACACGCTGGACCAGCTCGACGCGATCATCGACTACTGCGCGGCCAACGACATCGAGCTGATCTTCGTCTTCCCGTTCATGCACGAGAGCATCCGCACCTACGTTGTCGACCCGATGGCATTAAACGAACAGAACGAGGCGTTCCACCAGTACGTCATGGAGCGGGCGACCGTCTACGATCTGGAATTCTTAAGCCCGTTCAACCGCAACGCCGACAACTTTTTCGACGGCTTCCATCTGATGAGCGAACAGAAAAAATATCTGGCGCAGCTGCTGTTCAACGGCCTCGAGAGCGAAGACATCCACCGCTATCCACACGAAAACGGGTAATCTATGAGTATCAGTTCCTTTGTCTTTATCCTATTCTTCGCCGTCATCGCGGTGCTGTACTACACGCTGCCGGCGAGCTTTCAGCGCGCGCTGCTGCTGACGGCGGGCTACGTCTTTTTGCTGTGGGGCTTTACCAGGCTCGAGCGCTTCGACTGGGTGCTGATCCGGCCGACGCTGCTGAGTATCGGTGTGCTGCTCGGTATCACCGCGGTCAGTTATCTCTTCGCCCGCGCCATCGCCCGCGCCGACGCGCCGAAGGCCAAAACACTGGTGATCTGCGGCATCGCGCTGCTCGTCGCCGTGCTGGCGTTCTACAAATACGGCGTCAACCTCGTCAACAAATTGACCGCTGTGCCGGACGCCTCGAACGGCCTGTTCGCCGACGTATTGTTCCCGCTCGGCCTCAGCTTCTACACCTTCCAGATCATCGGCTTCTGGGTCGACATCAAAAACGGCAAGACCGCGTTCGAGCGCAGTTTCCTGAACCACGCGCTGTTCATCAGCTTTTTCCCGCAGATCATGTCGGGCCCCATCGGGCGCGCGGGGGAGCTGTTCCCCCAGTACAAAAAAGCCCACAGCTTCGACTACGGCAACGTCTCTCAAGGCCTTCAGCGGTTTTTGTGGGGCGCGTACCAAAAAATCGTCGTCGCCGACCTGCTGGCAATTCTGGTCAAGAATATCCACGCCGATCTGCGCGGCTACACCGGGCTGACGCTCGCCGCGCTCGCGCCGCTGTTTCTGCTGCAACTCTACTTCGATTTCTCGGGCTACAGCGACATGGCGGTCGGCATCGCGCGGGTGCTGGACATCCGCCTGCGCGAAAACTTCAAGGTTCCGCTCTACGCCACCAACGTCACCGAGATGTGGAACCGCTGGCACCAGTCGCTGACCTCCTGGCTGCGCGACTACATCTACATCCCGCTGGGCGGCAGCCGCAGGGGCGCCGCGCGGAAATTGGTCAACATCGTCATCATCTTCGGCATCAGCGGCATCTGGCACGGCGACACCTGGGGCTTCCTGATTTGGGGTCTGCTGTTCGGCCTGTTCCGCTGCGTCGACGAGTTTCTGGCGCCGCGCCGCGCCAAAAAACTCCGGTCCGACGGCGCGGTCGTCGTGTGGCTCAAACGCCTCGGCATGTTTGTCATCAGCAGCCTCATCTTCCTTTTCTTCCAGACCAAGACGCTCGCAAACACGTTCTACATCTTCAGGAATATGTTCGTCGACATCCACCCCAAAGCGACGCTGGA
>JAVBVJ010000105.1:0-11125 GCA_031554355.1 Oscillospiraceae bacterium | reverse complement strand
AGCTGGCCGGCGAGGTGTCGGCGGCGCTGCAGGTCCAGGCCGCGCAATCGACAGTGAGTGTCGCGGTCCGCGCCGCGCCGGTCGCGGTCGAGGGCAACCGCGCGATGCTCTACGAGCTGCTGTACAACCTGACCGACAACGCGATCAAGTACAACAAGCCGGGCGGCAGCGTCTCGTTGACCGTCGCCGAGCAGGACGGGGCGGCGGTTGTCACCGTGACCGACACCGGCATCGGCATCCCGCGGGCGCATCAGTCCCGCGTCTTCGAGCGGTTCTACCGCGTCGATAAATCCCGCTCCAAAAAGACCGGCGGCACCGGGCTTGGTCTCTCGATCGTGAAACACATCGCCGCCGCGCACGGCGGGTCGGTGGCGCTGAACAGCCGCGAGGGAACCGGAACGGAGATCACAGTGTCGCTGCAGGCTGAAAAGTAAAGGCAGCAAAGATTTCAGTCAATTTGGCAGATCCTCGTTGCGCAAGAGGATATCGACAGGAAGAAAACAAACAAAAAGCACCACCGCAAGGTGGTGTTTTAGCGTTGTTGGAAACGTCAAGACCGGGAACAGCCCCTCGATCCGCGAAGCGAAACGCTGACCGGAGCGCCGTGTTGAGCGCAGACGAGATGTGCCGGAAGGCCGCCCGCCCCAAAACGGGCGTGCGGCTTACCGGCCGAACAATGTATAAATATCCATGCGCAAAAAAACAGCAGCTTTTGTCGGTTGGCAACGCATTGTTCCGATCGAAAGCCGACGGGAAAAAGCGAACAGCGTTCGGTATAAATATGCAGATTTCGCAAGCCTTAAGAAAATCTAAATGTGTAAATTACCAATTTCAGGTGCGCACAATTGTGCAATATCAAGAAATTATTGATTCAAACGAAAAAAATATTGCAAAAGTGAAAGAAAATGAATACAATTATTACGAAACAATGAATTAAGGAGACGGATTTGGGAACAGAGCAAAACTCATATTTATTTCCGGAATTCAGAAAGCGCGAGATCCTTAAGATCATCGGGGAGAGAGGGCTGGCACAGATTCCCGAGTTGGCTGAGATCTGTGGTGTTTCGGCGGCTACGATCCGCAGGGATCTGAACGAGCTTCATCGGGACGGCGCGATCCGGCGGACGCACGGCGGTGCGGTTTTACAGGAATCAGGATCCATTGAGCAGCTTCATCGCAAAAAGCTGGAGCTGATGAAAGCGGAGAAGACCCGCATAGCGCAGGCGGCCGTTCAACAGATCTCGGACGGCGAGAGTATCTTTTTGGATTCCGGCACGACGACGCTGATGATTGCAACATTGCTGGAGCCGTTCCAGAATCTGACGGTGATCACGAACAACACCGACATCATTCAATCCATCAAACTGCATCCGTCATCGCAGTTGGTCGTGACCGGCGGAATCATGCGCGCCGGGTACAGTGTTCTGGCCGGCCCCGCCGCGGAATCGTTTCTCGCGACGCTGAAAATCGACAAAGTCTTTATCGGCGCCGACTCGGTGGACATCCGGGACGGCCTGTACAGCTCGAGTTTTATGGAAGTTGCGCTCAAGCAGCTCTCCGTCCATAGCGGCAGAACGCGGTATCTCGTCACCGATTCAACAAAGTTTTACATTAAAGGCATCGTAAAGATCTGTGACTTGAGCGAGTTTGATTACATCATCACAGACGACGGCTTGAACGCAAAGAGCAGATCGATCCTGCGGGAGCAGAAGGTCGAGATGATTATAGTTTAAATAATAGAGTTAGGGGTGATTTTTTGCTATCACGGGATAAGATTTATGACAGCGCACTTCATACATTTGACAACGAATCCAAAGCGGTTGCCGCACTGAAGGACACCGTCGACGAGCAGGCGTTTTGTGATGTTGTCGAGTTGCTGGCCAACCTGAAAGGGCACATTGTCGTAACGGGCTGCGGCACGTCCGGGGTCGCCGCCAACAAGATTGCGCAGGTATTCAACTGTATCGACCGCGCGGCGATGTACCTGAACCCTGCGGACGCGCCGCACGGCGATTACGGCGTGATCCGTCCGGGCGACGTCGTGATTGTCATCACGAAAAGCGGAAAGACACAGGAGATGGCAAACCTGATTCCGGTCGCGAAACTGCGCGGTGCGACGGTTCTTTGTGTGACCGAGAACGCGGATTCCGAGGTGTACAAGAACAGCGACTATCGGCTTTTGCTGAACACCGGTCTGGAGGCCTGCCCCTACCAGTGCCTTTCGACGACATCGGTCACGGCGGTCTTTGCGCTGTTCGACGCGATCTCGATTGCGATCATGCTGTACAACGGGATTACGCAGGACTACTTTAAAATTGTGCATCCCGGCGGCGGTATCGGTGAGATGCTGAAGGCCGGTAACTAGAGCGGTGCGTACTCCGGAGGGAGGAATGGGATGAGACTTGTTGTCGAAAAGGATGCCGCAGCATGCAGCCGCTTTGTCGCAGACGCGTTTGAGCGGGTGATAAAGGAAAAACCGACAGCGCTGCTGGGGCTTGCGACCGGCGGGTCGGTGACGGATCTCTATCGGATGTTTCGCGAGGACTATTCGGCCGGACGTGTGGACTTTTCGGAGGTATCGACGGTCAATCTGGATGAGTACGTCGGACTGCCGGGCGATCACAAACAGAGTTTCGCGTGGTTTATGGAGGAGCATCTGTTCTCCAAAACGAATATCCCGCGGAAAAACGTGCACCTGTACGACGGCTCCGGCGACGCCGAACTGGAAACAGCGAAAATGAAGGCCTTTCTCGATGAAAACGTGATCGACATTTTGTTACTGGGAATCGGCAACAACGGGCATATCGGCTTTAATGAGCCCGACGCGGTGTTTACGTGCGCGCCGCATGCGGTGGAACTGGCGGAGGAGACGATCGCCGCGAACGCACGGTTTTTCTCGCCGGGCGAAGAGGTCCCGAAATACGGAATGACGATCGGTATGCGGGACGTTGTGCGGGCAAAGAAAGTGATTCTGGTTGCGTTCGGCGCGGCCAAAGCGGCGGCAATCGCGGCGTTGTTCGGCGATGATCTGGTCGATCCGCAACTTCCGTGCAGCACCCTGAAGCTGGCTGCGGATGCGGTCGTGGTCGTGGACGAGGCGCTGGCCGCTTCCGCCAATCTGTCGAGGTGACGAATGGAAGAGATGAAGTTCCTGGCGATGACAAATTTTGAAGCGGCATCGCGCGAAGCGTTATTTGACAGCGTTACCGACGAGTTGATCCGACTGGGCTTTGTTCACCCGACGTTTCGCCAGGCGGTCAAGGAGCGGGAATCGGTGTACCCGACCGGAATCCGGACGACGGAGTTCGGTGTCGCCATACCGCACGTCGATGTGGAACATGTGATCCGGAACGGCATCTGTACGGTAACCCTGAAGAAACCGGTACTTTTCGGGATGATGGGCGGGGAGCCCTCGGACAGCATCGAAGTCACATGCCTGTTTATTATTTTGCTGAACGCGCGGGACGCCCACATCAAGCTCCTGGTCCGGTTTATGAATGTGCTGCAAAACGCGGAGGATCTGCGGAAGATCCAGCGTGCTGAGAACGGCGCGGAAATTGAAAAGGTTCTTCGGAAATACATTGAATGACGCGCACGAACACAACAAGCCGAACAAAAACGAGACAGAAGGAGGTGGCGAGAAAGTGAAAACAATTCTGACAGCCTGCGGGGTGGGCTATGCATCCTCGACGATCATTGCGGAGCGTCTAAAAGATTTACTGGAACGAAACGGTCTAACCGATCAGGTACGGATTGCGCAAGGAACATTAAATGAGATTCCCAACCTGCTGGACAGTGTCGACGTCATAGTCACTTCATCCATGGTTTCCGGGCAGTATCCCATACCGGTATTCAGCGGCGTACCGTTTTTATCGGGCATCGGTATGGAAGAGCTCGAAAATAAGATCTTAGACGCACTCAACCTGTAATTATTTTAAGGAGGTCACTAATGCAAGCTTTTCTAAACGCAATTACCTCGTCATTCGGATTCCTTAGTGATATGGGATCGGCCGTAATGGTCCCGCTGTTCATCTTTCTCATCGGTCTTTTCTTCAGACTGGGTGTCGTAAAGTCTCTGCGTTCCGCGCTGGTAGTCGGCGCCGGCTTTATCGGTATGGGCTTGGTGTTCAACATCATCTGGACCTACATGATTCCAATTTCAGACAACCTGCGCGATAAATTCGGCTTCAACCGCCCGTTCTATGATGTCGGCGGCGGCGGCGCCGGTGTCGTTGCTTTCGGCACCGAGGTCGGCACCTACATCATTCCGTTTATCATTCTGCTCAACGTTGTCCTGATCATCTTCAAAGTCACGAAGACCATCAACATCGACATCTGGAACTTCTGGCATCTGGCATTCACGGGTTCCGTTGTCGTGATCATCTCGGAAGCTGCCGGCGCCGGACACGGCGAGGCGATTATCTACGGCCTGATCGGCGCCGCCGCGCACTCTATTCTGGCGCTGCTGCTGGCCGATATGACGGCAAAGCGTGTGCAGGAAGAGTTCGGCATGCCCGGGGTATCCATCTCACAAGGGTTTGCGACATCCAGCGTACCGCTGTTCCTGCTGCTGGATAAACTGTATGACCTGATTGCGCCGAAAGCAAAAGGCGAAGGCGTCAAGGCGAAGGGCGGCGCGCCGAAAGGCTTCGCGGCACTGCTGGCCGAACCCATCGTCATCGGCTTTATTCTCGGCATTATTCTCGGCCTTGTCGGCGCGGACTACGCCGCCGGCGCGAAAGAGGTTATCAAGACCGTCCTGATGCTCGGCGTCCAGCTCGGCGCGCTGATGCTGCTGCTCCCGAGAATGATTAAAATCATCGTCGAAGGCCTGCTGCCGGTATCGGATGCGGTTCGCAAGTTTGTCAACGAGAAATATCCGGGCAGAGAGTTCTACATCGGCCTCGACTCGGCGGTTCTGCTCGGCCATCCCAACACCCTGATCGTCTCGGTGTTCCTGATCCCGATCGTCATTGTGCTCTCGATCATTCTGCCCTGGAACACGACCCTTCCGCTGGCCGACCTCGCTGCGACAGCGTTCTTCGTGTCGATGGCGACGCCGATTCACCGCGGAAGCTTCTGGAAAACACTCGTATCCGGCACCATCATCTTCGCGATTGTTCTCACGCTCTCGAGTTTCTTCGGCCCGATGATCACAGCGGCTGCCGGCCCCGCCGGATTTGCCATTCCTGAGGGCGCGCAGGGAATCACCGCACTGTCCGCCGGCAACATGTTTGCATGGGTGATCTCCGCTATCCTCCGGCTTAAATACATCGGTGTCGCAATTCTCGCCGCTGTTGTTGTCTTTGTAGCCTATTTCGTCAACAAGATCGCCTACAAACTGTACGACTGGGTGCCCGCTCCCGCAGACAAAAAAGCGACGAGCGAAAAGAAATAAGAATTAAGATCGAACGGATATGGAGGGTGAATGAACCATCTCACCCTCCGATTTCCTGTTCAGGACACAAACGGAAAGCTGTTGCGGACTTGTAAGTTTGCAGCGGGTATATTAATATAAAAATAAAGCAGGAAACGATATGTATTCAAAAAAACTGACCGTCAGTAACGAAACGGGTCTTCACGCGCGCCCGGCTTCCGATTTCGTCCGGATGGCGTCGAGTTTCCGCGCCGAAATCACGATTCAAAACCTGACCGATGCATTGGATGCGGCCGACGCGAAATCGATTATCATGGTGCTTTCCCAAGGCATCAGCCAGCACTGTGACATCGAGATTGCCGCGGACGGGGAGGACGAACAAAAGGCGGTCGACGATCTTGCGGATCTCGTTGCGTCTTTTGCTGAAAAAGACGGAGGGCATTAGATCTTGCCGCGAAGGAAGACGCTGAAGAGCGTGAACGGAGGAACTTAATATGAGTGTTCGAGAGAATTTAAAAACGCTGTGCTTGATCCCCGCGCTCAGCGGGCATGAGCAGCCGGTTGCCGCGTATATGAAAAAGACACTGCAGGAAAACGGCACAGACGTGAAAACCGACACGATGGGCAACGTGTTCACCACAATCGGGGGCGCCGATCCGTCGCTGCCGTCCGTTATGGTCTTCGGCCACATGGACCAACTCGGTTTTGTCGTGCGCGCCATCGACGAGGACGGGTTTATTCGAATCGAGCGGCTGGGCGGGGTGCCCGAGCGGGTTATGCCCGCGCGCGCGGTGCTTGTCCAAACGCGCGGCGGCAAATGGATTCCGGGGATCATCGGATTGAAATCGCATCACGCGACGACGGCGGATGAAAAATACGTTGTTCGAAAAGTGGAGGATTCCTATATCGATATCGGCGCCGATACGAAACAGGAGGTACTGGCGCTGGGCATCGAGATCGGGGCGACCGTCGCCTATCAGCCGAAAAGCATCGATCTTTGCAACGATCGTGTTGCCGCGACGTCGCTGGACAACCGCATCGCGTGCACGGTGGTTTTGGAACTCGCGGCGCGCCTTAAAAAGAACCCTGTGGCCAACACGGTGCATCTGGCCGGAACGGTGCAGGAGGAATACAACGACCGCGGCGCGATGCTGGCCGCCCGGGCCCTGAAACCCGACACGGCGATCTGCATCGACATCTGCCTTGAACATGGTACGCCGGACATGAAGAAGCTCTGCGAAACCCGGTTGGGCGGCGGGCCGGTGATCAGCCTCTACAACTTTCACGGGCGCGGAACACTGAATGGCGTTATCCCGCACCCCGGCATGGTCCGCTTGATCGAAAACGCGGCGAAAGAAAAGGAGATCCCGCTGCAGCGCTCGGTCGCGGTCGGGCTGCTCACGGACCTCGCGTATGTGCAGTTCGAGAACATGGGGGTCATGGCGGTGGACATCGGGGTTCCGTGCCGGTACACCCACTCGCCCTCCGAGGTGTGCAGCCTCTCCGACATCGAGAAGACGGTGGATCTGATCTACGAGGCCATACGTCTGCTGCCTGCCGCGGATCTTGCGCGGTAACAGCGTGCGAACCGGGCAGCGGTCTGCTTGACTCTGGGCATGCGCCGTTTGCCGCCGGTCGTATCTACCCGCGATCAAGAGCGCGATCGAAAGCATCAAGTTTATTGATGACATTCGGTTCGGATAGACCGCGGTCATAAGGGACGAAACAGGGCAACCGCCAAACGGCGGTTGCCCTGTGTTTTGCCGGTGAGAATCCGATGACGGCGTGCGCCGCTAACAGAACCCGATGGAAAACCATCGGCTGTGCGGTAGTTTCGGATTGCGGGGACGGCCGTATTCAAGTACAATAAAGAAGTATGGCGATGCGCTTTGCGCGACCGGGGCAGGAGAGGTGACGATGTTGACGCCCGCTGAAATTTTAAAACAATATTACGGATACAATGCGTTTCGCGAAGGTCAGCGGGAGTTGATCGATGCGATTGTGGGCGGCGGGGACGCGCTGGGGGTGATGCCGACCGGGTCGGGGAAATCGCTGTGCTACCAGATTCCCGCGCTGCTGCTGCCGGGCGTCACATTGGTCATCTCGCCGCTGATCTCGCTGATGCGGGATCAGGTGCTGGCGCTGGTTGCGAACGGCATCCCGGCGGCGTTCATCAACAGCTCGCTGACCGAGGCGCAGGCGGCCCGCGCGATGGAGAACGCACGGCGCGGACGGTACAAAATTATCTACATCGCGCCGGAGCGGCTGCTTTCGCCGTCCATGCTTGCGCTGGCACGAAGTCTTTACGTGTCGCTGCTGGCCATCGACGAGGCGCACTGCATCTCGCAGTGGGGACAGGACTTTCGCCCCAGTTATCTGGATATCCCCGCGTTTGTGGCGGCGCTGCCGGTCCGGCCGGTTCTGGCGGCGTTCACGGCGACCGCGACGCCGCGGGTGCGCGACGACATCAAGGTGGCGCTGTCGCTGCACAATCCGCTCGTGCTGGTGACGGGGTTCGACCGGCCCAATCTGTATTTCAGCATCCGAACGCCCCGGAACAAATACGCGGAGCTGGTTCGATATCTTCGGGAGAACGACGAAAACGGCATCGTCTACTGCTCGACGCGCAAGGAGGTCGAGCGCGTCACCGAGCAGCTGATCGCGGATGGATATTCTGCCGCGCGCTACCACGCGGGGCTCTCCGAAAAAGAGCGCAGCACGGCGCAGGACGATTTTCTCTATGACCGGGTGAAGATCATCGTCGCCACCAATGCGTTTGGCATGGGCATCGACAAATCCAACGTGCGTTTCGTCATTCACTACAACATGCCGCAGAATGTCGAGAGCTACTATCAGGAGGCGGGCCGCGCCGGACGCGACGGGTTGCCAAGCGACTGCATTCTGTACTACGCCCGCCGCGACATCAGCACCATGCTGTTTCTCATCAACCGGAGCGACAACGCCGAGGAGATCGCCCGCAACAAAAAACTGCTCTTTTTGATGGAGAAATACTGCGAGACGGACGGTTGCCTGCGGCGGTACATGCTGCACTATTTCGGGGAACAGACGACCGGGGATTGCGGGAACTGCTGCAGCTGTAACGAGAGCCACGCGCTGATGGACGTGACCGCCGACGCCGAGAAAGTGTTGACGCACATTCAAACCCTGAACGAGGCCGATCATCGGCTGATGTTTACACATATGGCGAACATTCTGCTCGGCAGGTCGGAGGACTTTACGACGTTCCCCACCTTCGGGCTGATGAAGGGGTCGACGCGCCATTACATCCGCAAATTGACCGACCAGCTCTCCGCGCAGGGATACATCACGGACAACGGGCGGATCGGTGTCACGCAGCAGGCGCGGGAGGCGCTGTCGTACGGCAGCCTAGCGACCGTGCGGGTGCGCGCGCCCGAGGACGCCGTGGACGGCAACGCGAATAAGCCGCGCAAGCAGCGCGCGCAGAAGACCGGTTATCAGGACACGGACGGTCTTCTCTCCCGGCTGAAAGCGCTACGCCTCGAAATCGCGCGGGCCGAAAACGTCCCCGCGTTCGTTATCTTTTCGGACGCCACGCTGGTGGATCTGTGCCGGAAGCGCCCGCGCACACCGAAAGAGATGCTGTCTGTCAGCGGCGTCGGAGCGGTCAAGCTGGCGCGCCACGGCGAGCAGTTTCTGGCGGCAATCGCGTCGGGGAAAACGCCGCCGACTTCGGGGGAAGCAAGTCCGCCCGCGCCGAAAGCGGCGGAGAAAAAGCCGAGATCGCCCAAAAGCGCGGCGGCGGGCACAGCGGTTTCGATGTACCGGCGGGTCAAAATCGCGGAGGAACCGCTGCGGATCGATGCCGTCGCCGACAACATCAACGCGGCGCTGTCCGCAGCTCAGGGTCCGCACGTGACGGGTGAAAAGCTTAAAAAACTGCTGAAAGAGGAGCACTATCTCAAAACAACAGGCGACGGAGAACGCCCGACCGGCGCGGGCAGCGAGTTCGGCATTACGATCCGCAAGCGGCAGAGCGCCGCGGGCACCGCGATCGAGTGTCTGTTTGGTCCCGACGCGCAGCGTCTGTGCGTGGATCTGGTGCTGGATGGGCTGGAGTAGGCAGCCGACGCTTGGCATAAAAGCGGAGCCGATTGGATGATTCGCTTTCACCGGCGTTGTCCGTTCGCAGAGCTGACGGCGGGCGGCATTCCGAAATAATAAAGACATCGCGGACTCCGGGGAGCCCGCGATGTTTTTTGTCTGCCGTGGTCTAAACAACAGGTTGCGTTCGGTTCAACTGCTTTTCTATGGTGATACTGTGTCTGATGTGCTGCCACGATGCTCGTGCGGCTACCACCCGTATTTTTCCGGTCCCCACGGGGTCTCGACCGCCTCCTGACGGTTCATCAGCAGGACGCCGTGTCCGACGGTTCCGCCCGCTGTCACGCCGGGGCCGATGCAGGTGTTTCCGCCGACGCAGGCGCCGGGCAGCAGCGCACAGTTGATTCCGGTGCGCGCGTTGTCGCCGATAAAGACCGCGCTTGCGAGCGGGTGGGCGTGGGTGCGCCCGTCGACGCTCCGCGCGACGGTTTTGTCGTCGAAGCGCAGCGAGGCCGACGTGGTTCCGGCGCCGATATCGGTATCGCGCCCGACGACGCCGTACAGCTCGCAGTTGTGCACGGCGGAAACGCCGTCCATCAACACGCCGCTGATCTCGGCGGTGAACCCGATCTTGCAGCGGTCGCCGACGACGGTGTTCGGGGACAATTTGCAGAAGTTCTCGATGACGCAGTGGTCGCCGATGACGCACCCGTCGCCGACAATGACGCCGTTCTGGATTACGGTGTCGTCGCCGACGATCGCGCTGCCCTGAAACAGCACCTGCGCGCCGATAACCGAGCGCTTGCCGACGCGGACGCGCTCGACCGAAGCCGAGGGGTGCACGGTGGCGTCGGGGGCGATGTGCGGCCCTTTGATCTCAGCGGTTTCCGCTATGGCGCACCGCATGTTCGCCTCGAGCAGATCCCACGGGTAGTCGATATCGACGGGGTCGTCGCCAGCGAAGCGCGCCTCGACCGAAGCGCCGTCCGCGATGGCGGTCTGCAAGCCGTTCTCGATCCAGAATCCGGCCGGCGGCATGCCGCCCGTCGGCACGTTCAGAAAGACCGGCGGCGCGCAGCACATAAAGCGGGCGGCTTCCGGCGTCAGCAAAAAGACGCCGCAGCTGCGGGTATTGACGTAGTGCGGGCGCGGATGTCCGAAAAACGCTTTCACCGCGCCGTCCGCGGCATCGGCGCAGATACGGCTGCCCTTGTCGTAGCCGGACGGAACGGGCTGCAACAGCGCGGCGGCCACCGCGGACTTGCCGGGTTTTTCCGTCATCAGCGCCAGATCGCCGCGCGTCAGGTAGATGTCGCCGTACAGAATCAACGTGTTGTCTTTGGGATCGGCAAGATCCGCCAGCGCCGCGCCCGGTCTGCCGCCGTCGTGGACAAGCGACACAGCGGTATCGCGCAGGCAGTACGCCGCCCAATCCGACGCGTGGCCGGTCAGGACGGTGATGTCGTCGATGCCGAGCGCGTTCAGCAGCCGGATCTGCCGCACGGCGTTGGGAACGTTGCCGACGGGTAAAAAACATTTTTGCCGGTTGCGGTCGAACGGGAAGATGCGGCGGCCCGCGCCACCGGCCAGAATAATCGCTTTCATCGTTGCCTCCTACCGGCAATAGGTGTCGAACAGCGCCGCGTTGTACGCGTCGGCGCCGTC
>JAVBVJ010000049.1:0-4878 GCA_031554355.1 Oscillospiraceae bacterium | reverse complement strand
CAAATTTTGTGCGCTGCGCCCTCACTGCCGTCAATTTTTGGCCTTTAATCCATCTGGGCCGCGGGGCGCCGGCCACTTCCATCCACTAGTGCCTAATGTCTAGCCAACTAGCAACTATTTGGCTGCGACTGGTAATAGCGCTTTGTCTTTGGTCTTATCCGTTCTCGCGGAGCAGCCACCCGATTCTGAGTTCTGACAATCCGCTTTCAGCGGTAGCTGTTGAGCGCGTCGATCACATACCGCAGCTCCTCTTCGGTCATGCCGTAATACATCGGCAGGCTCAGCTCGTGGGCGGCGATGGCTGTGGCGAGCGGCAGGCGCGGCAGGTTCTCCGCGCGGTAGCACTCCTGGTCGGCGATGGCGATGGGGTAGTGGCACATGGTGCCGATACCGCGGTCGGCCAGATATTTTTGCAGCGCGTCGCGGTTCTCGGTCATGATCGGGAAGATATGCCAGATATGCGTCCGGTCCGGCCCGACCACCGGCAGTTTGATCGCGGGGTTGTCGATGTTTTCGAGATAGATCTTCGCCAGCCGGTCGCGCTCGGCGTTGTACACGTGCAGATGCCGCAATTTGATGCGAAGCAGCCCGGCCTGTACCTCGTCGAGGCGGCTGTTGGTGCCGAGGTACTTGTGGTGGTACTTGACGGTGCTGCCGTAATTGCCGAGCGAGCGGACGGCATCGGCCAGCGCCTTGTCATTGGTTGTGACGGCGCCGCCATCGCCCAGCGCGCCGAGATTCTTGCCGGGATAGAAGGAGAAACAGGCGACGTCGCCGAAGGTGCCGACTTTTTTGCCCTTGTACAGCGCGCCGTGCGCCTGCGCGCAGTCCTCGATGACTTTCAGGTTGTGTTTGCGCGCGACCGCCATGATCTCGTCCATCTCGGCGGGCTGCCCGTACAGATGCACCGGAATGATCGCTTTTGTTTTCGGGGTGACCGCTTCTTCCAGCCCCTTGCCGCACAGGTTGTAGGTATGCTCGTCGGGCTCGACGAGCACCACTTTCGCGCCGACATAACTCACGGCCAGCGCCGTCGCGATAAAGGTATTGGACGGGACAATGACCTCGTCGCCCGCGCCGATGCCCATCGCTTTCAGGCACAGATAGAGCGCGTCCAGACCGGTGGCGACCCCGACGGCGTACTGCACGTCGTTCCACGCGGCAAATTCTTTGTCGAAGGCCGCGCACTCGTCGCCCTGTATAAACCAGCCCTTGTCGTAGACCTCGGCGAACTTCTCCAGCATCTCCGCGCGGATCTGTTTGTGCATCGGGTCCAGAGAGGCAAACGGAACATTCATCACTTATTTCCTTCTTTCAAAATAGTCTTTTGCCAATAATTCGTACGCGGAATAGTCCCGGATATAATCGTCGACGTCGTAATGCTTGCTCGCCAGCACGAGCAGGACGGCGTCGTCCGAGAATTCGTACATCTCCCGCCAGATCATCGGGCCGATGTACAGCCCCTTGTTGGGGTCGTCCAGCAGGATATCCTCCTCGTCAAACGGGGTCTTGACCAGAATCTTCACGCTGCCGTGCACGCAGAGCAATACCTGCTCGAGGTCGTTGTGCGAGTGAAAACCCCTGCGCTGCTGTCCCGGCACATTGTAGATGTAGTAGACGCGGCGCACCTCGAACGGCGTACGGTTGCCGTCCGGCATCCCGCACTCGACGGACGTCAGCGACCCGTAGGTCTCGTCGTGGTGGGCATTGTAAAAGAAAAGATCCGTATTGGGTATCATTATTTCCTCCTTTTGAAGAACAAAAACTTTATATTCGCCAAAGCGGATTTAAAGAAACTGACAAGCGCGAACAGGCTGAAGACCGCGGAAGTCATCCATAAAAAGTCGGTGAAGGTCCTGCCCAGCACCAACAGCACGATCAGCCCGATCAGCCAGAGCAGAGCACAGAGCGAAAAGACCCGCGCGCGCTTCAGGTACTCGAGCAGCAGCCGCAGCATCAGCGGTTTGTTCCGCCACAGGATCTGAACGCGGCTGCGGTCCGACAGCTCCCCGTACCGGCGGCTGATGTCGATGCGCTCCTGGTTGTAACGCCAGTAGACTTTCAGCTGGTCGGGCATCGGGAACCGGTCGATGCCGGGCAGGATCTCGTGCTCGTAGAGATGCAATGTGTCGATGTAACACTGCCGCTGCGTCGGGGTCTCGGCGCGGGTTATCCCGCCGTCGCGGTAGAGCAGCGCGTCGAACAGCCCGAAAAGAAAGCGCTTCCCCGCCTTGGTCGCCCGGACAAAGAACGGCCAGTCCTCGATCAGGCGGTATCCCTCCGGCGTCTCATACGGCAGGAACTCCTCGCGCACAAACGCCGTTGCCCCCATCGGGATGCAGCAGCGGTACGCGAGCTTGTGGAACTGCTCGTCCGCGCTGTAATCGTTCATCTCCAGCGCATCCTGCTCGATAAAGTAGGTGATGTTGATGCGAACCAGCTTGCTCTTGCACAGATGGCTCTGCCCGTAGACGCCGAGCACGTCGGCCGGTTTCGCGTCGAGATGCGTCCGGTAATGGGACAGCACGTCGTCGGCGATATAGGCGTCGTCCGCCGCGATGTGCGTCAGGTACTTGCCGGTACAAAGTTGGTGCGCGCGGCGGCAGTTCTCCACGGTTCCGCAGTTCGTCTCGTTTTGAAAGACGTGCACCGCGACGATGTTCTCGCCGGCGCGGGCGCGGATGTATTCCTCGACCTCCGCGCAATTAAAACCGGGCGACCCGTCGTCCGCAAAGACGATTTCGATCGCCGGATAATTCTGCATCAAAACGGAATCTACCGCCTGTTTCCAGAGCTCCGTCTTCGCGTAGTGCGCGATGACGACGGAAAACAGAATGTCGTTCCGGTCCGTGTCGGTGTGGTCTGGCATGGTTCGGTGCCTCTTTCAGCGTTCAACGCAATCAGTGAAATGCGGCGCGCCGCCGCAGGTTCGCGCGGTAGTCCGGCGCTGCTATTTGGCGTGCTGCTCGAGCCATTGGTCGTAGCCGACGCCTCTCCACGGCATGCCGCGGTCGAAGCTGTACCGCCACGGATAGATCGGGTCCCCGCTCTTGTTCTTCAGGTTGCGGACATCGCCGATCTCCTTGGCCGGGTTGCCGACCGCGATGGCGTAGGGCGACACGCTCTTGGTGACGTTGGCCTTCGCGCCGACGAGCGCGTCCTGGCCGATCACGACGCCGGGCAGCACGATGACGCCGGTGCACACGACCGCAAACTCCTCGACCGTCGCGCCGAGCAATACCTCGGAGGGCGGCGTCGGGTCGTTGGTCAGCACGCAGTACGGGAAGATCCAGCAGTAATCCTTCAGCACGGTTTTCATGCCGAGGTGGACGTTGGAGTGCAGATGCACATAGTTGCCGACGATCAGGTCACCCTGCAGGTCGGACAGCGTGCCGATGTTCACATGGTGGCCGATCTGCGTCTTCTCGCGGATCGTGACGCGGTGACCGGTGCCGAAATTGTCGCCGATCGCGCTGTCGCCGTACAGAATAGAGCCGCTGCGGATTGTCGCGTTGGCGCCGATGACCAGCGGGTGTTTTTTGTTGACGCGGTCTGCAAAGAAATCGGCCAACACCTCGCCCAGAATACAGTTGGCGCCGATAAACGCGTTGTCGCCGATCTCCACGTTCTCCTTGATAATGGTGTTGTAGTCGATGTAGGCATTGTCGCCGATCTTGACGTTGTCCTCGATGATGACGCCGGGTTTAATCGTGACATTCCGGCCGATACTGGCGTTTTCTGAAATCATGGATATCCCCTCCAAAAATTTATCGAAAAACGATTTTGTCAAACACAAAGCGCAGCACCGAAGCGCATCCCGGACCTTCCGTCCGCGCACCGGTTTTCATCTTCTCGAACGGATCGCGTCGTCTCTCTGTATCTTTTTGAGGAAACGCAGACCGCGCTCCGCAGCGGATTGCAGTCATTATATCGAATTATCGGTTTTTTGGCAATATCCTACCGACCTATTGCGACGGCGTCCGGTTGAAATATACCGCGGCCCAGCGGTTTTGTATGACAGATCCTTGTTAAAAATGATTACGATATATTACGGTTTTTAATCATATCGGATAATTATGTTCTTTTCGACGAGGTTTCAACGACAGGTGAGGGTACATTTTGAAAAAGAAACGGACTGTTGGGATCTGCGCATTATGGGTGGTTGTTCTGGTCTCGCTGCTGACGGGATGCGCCAAACCGGAGGCAGCGCCGGTCGGTGAGAACGCCTTTTGGCGTGTGACCATCAGCAAGGCTTCGGTCGCGGCGACGGCGTCCGGCAAGATCACCGCGACCCAGTACGACGGCAGCGTCACCTCCATCGACATCACCGAGATGCCCTCCGAGAACATGCAGCTTCTGTTTGTCGGCATGATCGTCGAGAAGCTGCAGCCCGGGAAATCCGAGTTCGCGTGGGACACCGTCTACATCGAGGACGGCGACGGCAACAAATACTTCCGCTACCCGAACGACACGTTTATCGAGTCCCTCGGCCTGCACGACGACTACGACGGTTCCTCCGCATTTCTCGCGCAGTACCTGCTGACCCCGATCGGCGACGGCTTCGAGTGGCAGTGGTGCCAGCACGACGCCAACATCTTGCCGGACGCCGACAACAACCCCGACACCCTCGGTATCCTGCTGTTCGACAACGGGAAGGCAAGAGCTTCTCCGAGGCGACACTGGATCGTTTCTGTCATTCTGAACGCAGTGAAGAATCCTTAGATGATAACCGTCGACGTACCTGCCCTTTCTTCCAAAGTGCCGCGCGTTAGGGCGGCACGTAGTTTAGCTGATACCCAAAAACTAAAAAAAGGTAACTATTAGCCCATTTTAGTTAAGATTAGACTTTTACGCAAAGGATAAGAGGATAGCATTTTA
>JAVBVJ010000063.1:0-14072 GCA_031554355.1 Oscillospiraceae bacterium | reverse complement strand
TTCCCTTGCGACAGTCACACCATTGTCCGTTCGCGCTCTTCTATGCTAAAATGTGTGTAATGACTCATTTTGCCTGCCTTTCGATGGTTGTCTCGCAACGCCCATTCTACTGGCTTTGGCTTCTTGAGTCATTATCTTTTTTTCACTGTTGCACTTCAAGTGTAAATCTACAGTGACTAGTTGTTAGTTATTAGTGACTAGTGAATGGTAGTGCCGCGCTGCGCGCGGCACATTGGATTAAGGGCTGTTCGTCTGTCATTCTGAGCGTAGCGAAGAATCTCAACTGTTGTCAGATCTCAGGCCCGGTTGCCAGTTGTCGTGAAGCGAATCTAATCACCAGTCACTAGAGGCTAATCACTATTTCAGTTCGCCGCCATATAGTGACTAGCTGTTAGTTATTAGTGACTAGTATCGCTATGCGAAAGCGGTTAAAGGTCAAGGCCATAGCACTCGAACTAGTTCGCTGCCGTTACACCTTAAGCGGGTTTGGGGGCGCAGCCCCCATTTCTATTGGGCGGGAGGGCGGGCAGTTCGGGCGGCGAACGGTAGGATGTGACTAGTTTTTGTGCCTAATGATTCGTGTCGCTCCGCGAGAACGCTTTGAGGTCAAGGACCGCCGAAGAATAGTGGTATAACAAATTAATAAGCTGTCCTTGAAAGGTGCGTGATGCTATGCTATCCATCCTATTGGACGCGATCTGCGCTGTTTTCGCGTTATTTTTGACCGGACTCGTTCTTCGAATTCTGTTTCAGCGCGACGATGTGCAGAAAACGATTGCCGATTTACAGTGGTTAAAAAAGCTGCAGTGGATCTGGCTTGCCTTGTTTTTTGTCAGCTTGATTGTCCCGATGGCTGTTTCCAATACCTCGGATTGGGGATCGATTGTGTTGTACATCCTGTATCTGCCTCTTCTGCTGATACCGTATTTCTTTCCGCTTATCTTTTTATCCTTTCAAAAGGATTTCACAGTGATCTGCCGGAATATGGCCGAAACGAAGATTCATAAAGCGCCACTGTTATTGTTTTTGCTCCCTGCCATCGTTCTGTTGTTTGCGCTTTTTGCGGCGAATTTATCCCGAGCGGTTCAAACTGTTTTAGGCAGCGCGTTTCTTGCATTGATCTTATCCAACTGCTGGCTGACAATAAGAATGCTGCGCTGCGCAACGACCGCGCAATAGCTTTTTGGATGAGAAACACGATGTTCGGATGTTGCAATGAAAAAATCCTCTTTTTGTTGTCACAGGAGGCGCGCTGTATATCTGCTTTTTTATCACGGTTTTCATTCTCAATATGCAGGGCTCAACGGATTCCCTCCCAGCAAACAAGTTCGCCATGTCAAAAAACAGAAGCGCCCGCCTTACGGCGGGCGCTTTTTTGTCTATTCGCGAAGCGCGCCTGTCTTTTCGTGTATCCGCCGCTTACTTCACGATCAGCCAGATCCCGACGCCGAGCGCGGCCAGACCGAACACGGTGAAAAAGATCACCGTCCCCGTCGTCGTCAGCGCCTTGACGAAGCCCTGAATCTTGCTGATGGTCCAGATCTTGGGCGGTTTGGCGAACGCGACGTAGATACAAAAAATGCCGTAGGCGGCGAGCAGCGCGCCGAGCAATGCGAGACCGTTCATGGGAGACCTCCTGAAGTTATACTGTGTGTTACTTACCGTTCGCCCCAAACCCCCTGATGTAGAGACGCGGCGAACTGAAATAGTGATTAGACTCTAGTGACTGGTGATTAGATTCGCTTCGCGACAACTTGAAACCGGTCCTGAGATCTGACAACAGATGTGTTCCTTCGTTTCGCTCAGGATGTCAGACGAAAAGTCCTTAATCCAATGTGCCTTGCGCAGCAAGGCACTTCCCTCAACTAGCGTCTAATGTCTAGTGTCTAGCAACTACTTGCACTAATAACTATGCCCTAGACCTTCATCCCTTAAATCCGATGTGCCGCGCGCAGCAAGGCGCAACCATTCACAAGTCACTAATCACTAACCGCTAGTCACTATCACGCAAATCTTTTCTTGATTCTGGGCCGCAGCACGATATAGATCACCGCGGCGAACGCGGCGATGATGCCGGTGTTGAGCAGGATATGGCCCCACGTCGCGGTGCCGCCGACCACGCTTTTCAGCGCGTCGTAGGCCCAGTAGAACGGGCTCCAGTAAAAGAACTTCCACCACTTCTCGTCGAGCAGCTCGACGGCGAGAATCGGCGCGAAGGCGGGCAGCATCAGAATCTTGATGGCCGAGGCCGCCGAGATGAAATCGTCGCTGGTCAGACCGGTCAGGAACCCGATGATAAAGCTGATGAGCGACAGGCCCAGCGTGACGAGCAGAATCTGGAGAAAGTTGATGCGCAGGAATCCCGCGATCAGCAGCACCACCACGCTGCACACGACGGTGTTGAAGACGCCGATCAGGTTTTTGCCGATGACGTAACTCAACATCGGCAGCGGCGCGGCGCGCAGGATGCGGATCGTCTTGTCCTCCTTCTCCTCGACAAGATTGATGGCGACCAGCATGCCCGACAGCACCGTGATCAGCACCAGCAGACTCGTGAACAGCATCGTCTTGACGGGTGGCGCGGTGCGGCCGAAATCGTGCAGCTCGAAATTGGGCGCGGTATCGGTGACGCCCGACTCGTAGTAGGTTTTCAGCATGGCGACGCCCTGCACCAGATCGCGCATCTCGTTGCCCTGCGTCAGCAGATAGGATTCGCCGTCGCCCGTGACAACGCCGATCAGGTCGTCGCGCCCCATCACGCGCTTCTCAAGTTCGTCGAGGGTGCGGAAATGCTCGACCTCGGCGAAGCGGCCGAAGAACCCGGCCTGCTCGGTGGCTTGACCGCCGACCATGCCGATGTGCAGCGGCGTGTTCGCGATGCCGGGCAAAATCAGCATGACGACGACCGCGAGGCAGATCGGCGCGACCATGATCCAGAACGCGATGAACTCGCGCAGACTGATGCGAAGATCGCGGTAGAAGATGTGAAAAATCTTTTTCATAAGCTCACCTCATCGCCCGCGGGCGGCGGTAACAGCGCACGGCCAGCAGGAACAGCAGCAGCGCGGCGGCGGCGTAGCCCGCGCAGATCAGCAGCGCCTCGCCCGGCGCGGCCTGCAGCAGCGCGTCCCGGATCGCGGGAACCAGATAGTACGAGGGGATGAAGCGCAGCCACACGGGGTTCCACGACGGCACCATCGAGATCGCGGCGGGGAACATCAGAATCAGTACGAGGATGAAGACGCCGGCGATCGCCTTGACCATATCGCCGTACAGGCTCGCCAGAATCGCGCCCAGCATCACAGTGAAGAAGCAGCCGCTCAGCACGACCAGCGCCAGCAGCAGGTAGTTGGCCTTGAAACCCATGACCGGCAATGTGATGATCAGCGTCGTGACCAGCGAGGTGACGGTGACGGTGGCCGCCTTCGAGAACAGGTAGGCGGCCAATGGCGCGGGCGCGACGCGCAGCGCCGTAAACGTGTTGGTCTTTTTGTCCTCCAATACATACCCCACCATGACCAGAATCCCCATCACAACGCCGTTGACCGCGATAAGCATGGGCAGCAGCGCCTGCCGGTCGTTCAGCACCCGCGCGTTCTCGGTCAGCGCGACGACGGGTTGGTTGCGGGTGGCCTCGACGATCGCCGAGATGTTGCCGGCGGAGATCAGCGACGCGTACCGGCGGAACTGCGCGGTCTCGTAGCCCTGCACATAGATGTCGTAAAACACCTGGTTGTCGCGCAGCGAGATCGCGACGCCGGTGTCGCCGCCGGCATCACTGAGCTTGATCAAGTCCGCACGGGAATCGACGAAGATCATGTATTTCTCGTCGCTCGTGTATTTTCGCGCCGCCACGGTCTCGCCGCCGCCGACCTTGATCGCGACGTCCTCGACCGTGACGCCGGTGGCGTTGGCGACCATGTCGGCCTCGGCGCGCGCCGCCTGCTCCCGGGGCAGATCGAAGTAGAAGTTCTCGGTAACGCGGCGGTCCATCTGCTTCGGCATCACGAGCAGCAGCAGTACGAGGCAGAGCGCAGCCATCGCGATCTCGACGTAGAAGTAGAGGCTTCGGCGCAGCAGCGTGAATTCGCGCTTAAGACTCGTCAGCAGCTTCATCGCTTCTCAGCTCCTTCCCCGTCACCCGGATAAAGATCTGCTCCAACGTCGCCTCCTCGGTGTGCATCGTGCGGATGGGGTACCGCGCGATGATGTCCTGCAGCTGCGCGCGGTCCGCCGCCTCGGTCGTCGAGAGCCGCGCGTGGGCGACGGCCTCGTCCCGGACGTACTCGACGTCGACAAAGCTTTTGCCGAACCGGACTTTCAGCTCCTTCGGCGAATCGATCAGCTTGATCTCGCCGCCCACAATAAAGGCGACGCGGTCGCAGAGATCGTCGGCGATAAACATGTTGTGGGTCGTCAGAAAGATCGTGACCCCCTGCTCGTTCTGCCTGCGGATGATCTCCTTCATCTCGTCGGCGATCGCGGGATCGAGCCCCGTCGTCGGCTCGTCGAGGAACCAGACCTCGGGGTTGTTGATCATGCTGCGCGCGAAGTTGATGCGCTGGCGCATGCCCTTCGAAAATTCACCGACGCGCTTGTTCGCGCTGTCGCGGAGCCCCACCAGCGCGATCAGTTCCATCGGGTCGCGGGTCGGCACATCGTACAATTTTCGGAAGAACTCGAGGTTCTCGAGCGCCGACATCTTGCTGTACAGGTTGGCCTGCTCGAACGACACGCCGATCTTGTTGTAGAGTGAAAGCGGCGGCTTGCGCATATCCGCGCCCGCGACGGCCACCGTCCCCTTCTGCAGCGGCAGCAGCCCCGTAATGATATTCTGGGTCGTCGACTTCCCGGCGCCCGACGGCCCCAGAAACCCGAAGATCTCCCCTTTTTCAACTTTAAAATTGACATCCCGGACGGCGTAGGTCTCGTCGCCGGCGTACGAGTGGTACAGGTTTTCCACGCGAATCATAGGTCATTTCCTCCCGAATGTTTCAGTACGCCGTGTTCCAGGAACAACAGCATCTGTCGGATAAAGACCGTGCGGGTCTGTTCGTTGGTCATGCGCTCGACGACCGTAATCGACGCCTGATTGACAAACGCGGTCAGCAGCGCCGCGACGCTCGGCACATCGATGTCGTCGCGCAGCTCGCCGTTCGCCTCGGCATGCAGCAGCAGTTCGCCGAACAGATCGGTGGAGACGGGCCGGTACTTGGCGGCGAACTCCATCAGCAGATCCATCATGCCGCCGCCCGTGAACCGCCGGCCGAACCGCCACAGCAGCGGATCGGCGGCCGCGTACCGGATGCCGGTCTCGAACAGCGCCTCGATGTTGTGGCTGAAGCTGTGACTTTTGTAGTTGTCCAGCACCGGCTGCAGCGACGCCATCTTCTCCGCGACCATCTTGTCGAGCAGATGGAACAGCAGATCCTTTTTGTCGTCGAAGTACTGGTAGAAGCTGCCCTTCGCGATGCCGCACCGCTCGACGATGCGGTTGGTGTTGGAGCCCGCGTAGCCCTGGTCGGCGAACTCCTCCAGCGCCACGCGCTCAATCAGCTGCCGCTTATCGTCCGGCAGCCCGAAAAAAGTCGGTTTTGGCATAGGATCCTCCTTGTGACCTGCAAGTCATGTGACCTTAAGGTCACAATACCACGCTCCGAGCGGATTGTCAAGAAGGTTTGCGGGAGAATGCGGATAAATTTCCGGAATTTTTTCAGGGGTATGTGATAATCGGATTCGGCCAGGCATGCGCACAAGCCGCCGCAACGCATTGACAAAAAGAGCGAAATACGGTCTAATTGGCTTGGAAGAAAATAAACCCATCGGCTTGATTTCTTGTCTGCTGTGCTCGAATACGCGCGGCAGGTCCGGGAATCCTGCGGGAAAGTGCTGAAAATGACGGAAGAGACAAAAAAACCAGACGGAACGCAGCGGACGCGGCTTTTGCTCATGATTGCCGCGATCGCCGCTTATGTCGCGCTCAATATTGTGCTGATTCTGCGCCATGAACCGTGGCGGGATGAAGCGCAGGCCTGGCTGATGGCCAAGGATCTGTCTCCGTGGCAATTGCTGATGCAAATCTCAAACGAGGGACACCCTGTTCTGTGGCATCTGATTCTGATGCCCTTTGCCAAGCTGGGGTTCCCGTTTCAGACCATTCATTATATCAGCCTGGCGATTACCACGGCGGCGGGCTGTATTTTACTGATGAAGGCCCCGTTCCCCGCAATCCTGCGGGTACTGCTGCTTTTTTCGCCCGCCTTTGTCTATTATTATCCCGTCATTTCACGCAGTTACTGCCTGATAGCGCTGCTGGTAATACTGCTGGCGGCAGTTTACCCCGCCCGACAGGAAAAGCCGCTTCGGTTTGGCATCGTCGTCGCGCTGCTGGTTCAGACACACGTCATTATGGCAGGCTTCTGCGCTTGTCTGTGCGCCGCGTGGCTGATAGAGTCCGCGGGCGGCGCAGTTCGGAAAAAGGCCGCATTTCACTGGAAGTCGGCGCTGTCCGCGCTGGGCCTGCCGCTGGTCAGCGCGCTGTCCCTTGCTTATTTACTGCTGCGTAATGTCAATACAAATGTTATTCGCGTCAAAAATCCTCCCCGTTTTCAGGATGCCTTAAGCTTGATGGCGAACACTTTTACGGGTTCGTTTTCAAACAGCGACGGGTATGCGGGCGGCTTTGTCGAACAGGCGCTGCCGTTTTTGCTGGTTGCCCTTCTTGTTTTCGCATTGATTTTCAGCAAGATTCGGTGGGCCGCCGTCGTTGCGGCGGGGGGCATTTTGTTTGAGTACGTCATCTATGCGTTTATCTACGAACACTCGGTTCAAAAGCTGTTGTCGATCAGCTTTATTTTGATCTGGTTCGTGTGGACCAGCGTGCCTTTTATCGAAAAGAAGCGCGGCAAAGTTATTTTTGTACTCGGTCTGTGCGTCTTCTGCTTATGTTACCCGATCCGCTATGTCTTTGATCTTCGGGCGGATTATATCAGGCCCTATTCAAATTCAACGGCGACCGCGGCGTTTATACGCGAAACTGTCCCGCCGGACGCGATCATTCTTGCCCCGAACACAGCCTGCGCGAGCTCGGTGCTTGTCCAGCTGCCGGAAGAGTACGATTTCTATAATCCCTTTTCCCGGAGCCGGCAAACCTATATGACATGGGAGGCGCAGGAACGCTATATCTCCTTTGAAAGTGTTCTGGGCTGGATTGATGAAGCGTTTCCGGACAAAAAAGTCTACATGATTGTGGACGGCTACGAGCGGGTTTCCGGGCTGTGGGACCACGCGCAGCGGTTTTCGGTCGTATATAAATCGCCGCAGCCGGCGTTGGAGGAGTTTGAGAATTATATGGTTTTATACATTTTTCATTAATAGTGCAACAACCATGGCTCCGCCCGGACCCTTCCTGTAACACTGTCGGAACAACAAACAAAACCCCTGACAAATTGTCAGGGGTTTTGTTTGTTTATCCACCGGTTGTCCGGTTCGGCGCAGCGGGAGATGTGACCGCGGCAGATTCACGGGGAACGAAAAAAGAACGTCCGGCGGCCTTCGCGATCTTATCGCCTCATACGGCGACTGCTGGCTCATTTTCCGGTTTTTTCGGAGCGACAGCCACGGACTGTTGGCAGCCACGGCAGCTGTCCGTTGACAAAAAACAGCTGAAAACTAACAACGCATTGCGCGCAGCGCCTCCAGGGCGACCTCGGTCACCCGCTCGTCCGGTCGTACCTCGATCAGCAGGTGGCTCTTGCCCTTTGCGCTGTACAGCACGCGGCGCGTCTTTTGCCTGATGTAGCCGCTCACGCGGTCGGCATCGATGTCGTCGCCGTAGAAGATCAGCCCGCTGCCGCCGCCCTTCTGCGAGGTCACCTCGTAGAAGCGCAGCTTTCCGGCCGCGACGCGGATGCGCGAGATGTCGACCAATGTCTGCACCGTCTCGGGTACGTCGCCGAAGCGGTCCTGCAGCTCGTCGAGCACGTCGGCCGCGTCGGCGTCGCTGTCGACCGCGGCGATCTGCTTATACATCTCGATGCGGCTCTCGTCATCGGCGATGTACTCGTTCGGGATGTAGGCGCTAACCGCGAGATCGACGGTGCAGCTCACGGGTTTTTCGTAGTGCACCGCGCCCGTCTCGTCGCTGACGGCCTGTTCCAGAATGCGCAGATAGGTGTCGTAGCCGACCGCCGCCATGTGCCCGCTCTGGCGCGCGCTGAGCACGCCGCCCGCACCGCGGATCTGGAGGTCGCGCATCGCGATCTTGAACCCGCTGCCGAAGCTGGTGAAGTCGCGGATCGCGGCCAGTCGTTTCGCGGCGACATCCGAGACCATGCGGTCGCGGCGGAACGTAAAGTAGGCGAAGGCGCGTCGTCCGCTGCGCCCGACGCGTCCGCGCAGCTGGTAGAGCTGCGACAGACCCATCGCGTCGGCGTTCTCGACGATCAGCGTGTTGCAGTTCGGCACGTCGACCCCCGTCTCGATGATCGTGGTGCAGACCAGAATATCGATCTCGCCGCCGATGAGCCGCCGCCACACGTCGGACAGCGTCTCCTCGTTCATCTGGCCGTGCGCGACCTCGATGCGGGCGTCGGGCAGCAGCTGGCTCAATGTGTAGGCCGTGTGCTCGATGCTCTCGACGCGGTTGTGCAGGTAGTAGACCTGTCCCCCGCGCGACAGTTCGCGCTTGATGGCGTCGACGACGACGCCGGTGTCGTACTCGAGCACATAGGTCTGAACGGGGTGGCGGTCGAGCGGCGGCTCCTCGATGACCGACATGTCGCGGATCCCCGACATCGCCATGTTCAGCGTCCGCGGAATCGGCGTCGCGGACAGCGTCAGCACGTCGACGCCGGCAAATAATTCCTTCAGCTTCTCTTTATGTCCGACGCCGAACCGCTGCTCCTCGTCGACGACCAATAGCCCCAGCTTCTTAAACTGGATATCCTTTTGCAGCAGGCGGTGGGTGCCGATGGCGATGTCGACGGTGCCGTTGCGGATGCCCTCGACCGCTTTTTTGATCTCCTTCGATGTCGCAAAGCGCGACAGCATGGCGACCTTGACCGGGTAGGCCTCGAGCCGCTCCAAAAACGTGTGGTAGTGCTGCCACGCCAGAATCGTGGTCGGCACCAGCACGGCGCACTGGTACCCGTCGCACACCGCCTTGAAGACGGCGCGCAGCGCCACCTCGGTCTTGCCGACGCCGACGTCGCCGCACAGCAGGCGGTCCATCGGCTGGGGGCGCTGCATGTCGCGCTTGATCTCATCGATCGCGCGCAGCTGGTCGTCGGTCTCGTCGTAGGCGAACCGCGCCTCGAAACTGTTTTGCCACTCGGTGTCGGGCGAGAACGCGATGCCGTCCACCTTGCTGCGGCGGGCGTACAGCTCGATCAGCTCCTTCGCCATCTCCCGCACCGAGCGGTAGACCGACTGTTTTGTTTTGTTCCACTCGCCAGAGTGCAGTTTCGCGAGCTTGACGCTCTCGTCGCTCTTGGGCGAGATGTACTGGCTGACCATATCGAGCTGGGTGACCGGCACATACAGCGTGTCGGCGCCCTGATATTTGATTTTAATGTAGTCGCGCACCAATCCGTGGTGGTCGATGCGGTGGATGCCGTCGTACAGACCGATGCCGTGGTTCTGGTGCACAACGTAGTCGCCGGGCCGCAGATCCTCGAGGCTGGTGATGGCGCGTCCGGCCGAATGGCGGCGTCCGCGGTACCGCCGCTGCTGCGGTTTGGCGTCGCGCCGCCCCGCGATGACCGCGAGCCGCACGGCCTGCAGCTCAAATCCGCTGCTCAGCTGCCCGACCGCGACGCCCGCCGTGCCGGGCTCGGGCACCGTATTGTTCAGCAGCGCCGCCGGAATGCCCGCATCCGCGAGATCCGACGCGATGGCGGCCGCGGCGCGGGGTGTCGCCGCCAGCACGACGCAGGCGTACCCCGTTGCGAGATATTCCCGCACATCGTCGATCAGCAGCTGCATCTCGCCGCTCCAGCGCGGAATGACGTTGGCGCGCACATTGATCAGCGCGTCGAGCGACGGAACCTCGAGCGTCCGCGCAAAGGTATCGGCGTAGACCGCCGCGTGCCCCGCCGTCTCGATGCGGTCGCGGTAAAAGCTGCCGCTGTTTTTGAGGTACATCCCCTGCCCCTCGAGCGACAGCAGCTCCTCGGTGTGCATCTGTATCAGGTTTTTCAGCCGCTTTTGGATCGCGGACGGATCGCAGAAAAACAGCACGCCGCCGGGCAGATGGTCGAGCAGCGTCTCGGGATGATCGTAGACGACGTTCAGGTAGCGGTCGGTGCAGCCCGGGGTGATGCCGTCGCGCAGCTGCTGCAGATCGCGGGCAACGATCTCGCCCAGCTGCGGCGCTTTCTTTTCGCATCGCGCGAAATACTGTTCAAGCGCGGCTTCTTTGCCGCCGAGCGGAACCTCCCGCGCCGGCACAATCACGGTCTCTTTGATCTGCTCGATGCGGCGCTGGCTCTCGCTGTCAAAGGACGCGAGCTGGTCGATCACATCCCCGAACAGCTCGAGTCGGACGGGGTTTTCGGCCTGCGCGGGAAAGATGTCCAATATGCCGCCGCGCACCGTGAACTGTCCCGCGCCCTCGACGCGGTCGGTGCGGGTGTACCCCGCCGCAATCAGTTTTTCGACAAACATCTGTATTTTGATTGACTCTCCGCGACGGACCGAAAAACTGTCCGCCGCGAAGACCGCGCGCGGCATCGTGTACTGGCAACACGCCTCGGCCGACGCGCACAGCACCTCGACTCCGCCGGCCTGCACCGCGCCCAGCACCGCCAGCCGCTGCAGTTCGGTGTCGTGGGAGATGCCCTGCACGTCTAGAAAAACGTAGTCGCGCGACGGAAACGCCAACGCGCGCGCGCCCATCTCGCAGCAGTCCTCGGCGGCGATCACGGCGTCCGCGTCGCTCTCACAGATCATCAACACCGTTTTATTCAGCGCCTTGGCCAGCGCCGCAGCGTACAGCGCGCGGTGGATCGGGTGCAGCCCGAAGACCGCCGCCTTGCCCTCTTTTTTGCGAAGGGCCGAGAGCAGCGTCTCGAATTGTTCGCTGTGGTTCAGCGCGGGGTTAAAATTCATTTTTCACCCTTTTTCCCTGAAATATAAAAATTATAAACAGTATTAGTAGTAGTGACTGTCGAAGTGTTGAAAGCGCCGGTTTGTCCCGAGGGCGGCGGCGAAAAAAGACGCATCGCCGTTCTTGAAGAGACGGTGAAAAAATGTTGAAAGCGGACGGGCCCGAGGGGACGCTGTTTAATTGTTGAGATCGGGCTGTCGATTGTTGGAAAAGGCGTTTAAAACAGAACACGACAAAGAGTTAATTAATATATTAATATTACTATTTGTATAATCAATAGACTGCACAAAATCCCTTTTCAGGGGGGCGGCATCAGCCGCCGTTGAAGCGGCTCTGGGCCTCGGTCAGTTTGCCGACGACGATGAGTTCGGCGGCGGTGATGACGTCGTCGGTGCGCGCGGCGATCAGTTTGCTGTCGGCGCTGGACGGCGCGGCGAGCACCCAGTCGGCGAGGTCGACGTTGGCGTTCGGTTTTTCGCCGACACCGATCTTGATGCGGGGAAAAGCCTCGGTCTCGAGCATGTCGATGACGCTGGCGACGCCGTTGTGGCCGCCCGCGGAGCCCTCGGCGCGGATGCGCAGCACGCCGGGCGCGAGATGGGTGTCGTCGTAGATGACAAGCACATGGTCGGGGGAAACGTTGTAGTAGTTCGCGGCGGCCAGTACCGCACTCCCCGACAGGTTCATGTAGGTCACGGGTTTTAACAGCAGCACCTTCGCGCCGCCGACACGTCCTTCGCCGCACAGCGACTGGAACCGCGCGCGGCTGACGTTGATTTTATACTGGGCGGCCAGTGCGTCGAGCGCGCGCCAGCCCGCGTTGTGGCGGCTGTGCTCGTAGCGCTTGCCGGGGTTGCCGAGACCGACGATCAGAAAGCCGGCGCCGGCGCGTTCGCGTTTAAAAAACATGTTTACTCCAACAATCAGGATAGTTTTATTGTACCGTTCTTTTTATCAAACGCAAGCCTTTTTGCGGGATAAAAAAGATCATCATTGTATCTTCTTCATAAATCATGTATAATAAATTCTCGATATTGTGATCTCGGAGGACATCATGAGAACATTCAAGAAAACGGTTTGTGTGCTGATCGCCGTTCTGCTGATGGCGGCGTTTGCGGGGTGCGGCTACAACCCCGAAACCGTTATGACCGTCAACGGCATGGACATTCCCTGCGGCATCTATCTGTACTACCAGATGACGGCCGCCGCGCTGGCCCAGCAGGAGTACCAGACCGCCACGGGCGAAGAGGAGACCAAGGCGGAGAACTATCTGGACGGCACCCTCGACGGGATTCCGGTCCGCGACTGGATCAACGACAAGACCGTCACATTGATCAAACAGTACGTCTACATCGAGACGGAGGCGGAGCGCCTCGGGATTGAGATGACGGACATCGACTACTACTACGCCGAGAATTATCTGGGCACCTACTGGCAGTATTTCAGCGCGAACTACATGAAAAACGGTATCAATCAGGAGACCTACCTGAAGACCGTCTACAACACCTACAAGAGCAGCATGGTGCTCGACAAATTGTTCAACACGGGCGGCGAGCACGAGATTCCGCAGGCCGAGCTGGAAAAAATCTACACCGAAAAATTTGCCAACGCCGACTACATCAAGTTCCCGACCACCGACGTCACGGGGGCCGCACTTGACCTCAACGGCATGAAAGCCGTGCTCGACGCCGCAACCGCGATTCAGGCGGAGGCGCAGGAGACCGGCGACCTCAAGGCGGCGTTTCTGAACCACGGCAAAGAGATCCTGATCGCGACGGCAGAGCTCGACGCCGGCGCAGACGACGCAACCGCGGCGACCGCGGTCGAGGAGAAGTACACATCGCTGGTCAAGGAAAACGCACTGCTGCGCGACGGCGACGGCACATTGACCACCGACGAGATGGCGGCGGTCGCGGGGGCGGACGAGGGCTCGTACCGGATCTCCTCGACCGATACCAGCATCCTGCTGTTCTGCAAAAAGCCCTTTACCGAGGACCAGACGCTGGAAAGTCAGCGCGAGACGCTGGTCGCGATGGCGGCCGAGCAGCCCTTCCTCGAGCTGCGCGACAAGACGATCGAGCACTACGAGGTTCAGGCGGATCAAAAAGCGCGCGATTACTACAGCCTCGACAAGGTGGTTTTGATCTGATTTTGTAATAAATTATTGTTGATTATTTCCGGTCGTATCAGGTATAATTCTATTAGTATCTGTGAATGGCCCCGATGAAAGGAGATTCCATGAAAAAACTGGTACTGATTCTGCTGTCTGTTCTGATGGTTTTCTCTCTGGCGTCCTGCAAAAAACGCATTGAGCCGACCCCAACCAACAACGGCACGCTCGTCGTCTCCGACCAAAAGAGCCGCTTCACCATTGAAATTCCCGACACCTGGATTCAGCTGGTTGAGACCGGCGACATCGTGCTTCATGTAACAGCGCCCGAGCAGGATAAGGCGTTTACCACACAGGTGACCGTCTCGATTCAAGCGGCGGATGACAATCTGTATAGCACCGAGAAAGAGGAATTCCAAACCGCCTACCGCCTGACCATTCCGGATGTCGAGATCACCGAGTTTAAAACGACGACGATGGCGGGGGAAAAAGCGATCTATCTGGTCGCGGAGTACAACACCAGCAACCACGATTACATTATGAGACAGTACATCTTTAACAGCGGCGCAAACTGCTTCTACATCTCGATGACCAGCGCCGCCGAGTTCGACGCGCAGTATCAGGAAGACTTTAATACGATTCTGGAGTCCTTTAAAGTCAGCTGATCGCATCCAACCACCGGCAAAGCCGCCCTTCGGGGCGGCTTTTTTGATGCCGCCGCGGCAAAAAAGCCCTGCGTCGCGGCGTTTTGGCGCGCCGTGCGCGCGGTTTATTTTTCCCGCGGACAGCGCAACCTGTTTAAAAACTGACATTATTTGATGATTATTGTATGATTCATGTATAATATATTAACAA
>JAVBVJ010000126.1:0-8528 GCA_031554355.1 Oscillospiraceae bacterium | reverse complement strand
TGAAAAAAGTGAAATCTTTTTTCAATCTAATGGACGATATCGGCTGCTTCGCCTAAAAAACAGCAAAACCGGACGACCTGCGGTCTCCGGTTTTCTGTGTCGGTTGAACTAATCTTTGTTGACGAGATCCTTGACCATGTTCTTGATCTGATCGACGTGCTCGGAGCTCAGAACCTTGCCGAAGGTCTCGTGGACTTCGTTGTAGACCGCTTCGCCCTTCGCCTTCAGGTTGTCCTTATCAAAGAATTTCGCCAGCGACTGCTGAATATCCGGAACACCGTCGCCGTCTTTGTCCTCTGCCAGCTTGGCCAGAAGCTCCTTCGCCTCGGCGCTGCCCGCGTCGATCTTGCCTTGTACAAAATCGATGATTTGCTGTTTGTCTGCCATGATGTCCTCCTAAGTTGTAGTTTTTTCAGTATAGCAAAGAACCCCCGTCAAGACAATATTATTTGTGTTTATTCTGCATTTGCGCTGTTTTTTGGCGTCGAAAATGGTAAAATAGTGAAAATGCGCTCTGTTTCCGCAAAAAGCCGAAGCGGACAAATCTGCTGTTCGACGGCACACAACAATCATCCGGTTACTCTGCACTGCGGCGGGCCGGCAACAAAGGAGAAAACGATGGATTACGCCAAAGAATCGCTGCGGCTGCACCGCGCGTGGGGCGGGAAGATTGAGATCAATGCGACGGTCCCGGTCGAGAACCGGCAGGATCTGTCGCTCGCCTACACCCCCGGCGTCGCCGAACCCTGCCTCGCGATCCAGAAAAACCCCGACGAGAGTTACGCGCTGACGCGCCGCCACAACCTCTGCGCAGTCATCACCGACGGCAGCGCGGTACTGGGGCTCGGCGACATCGGCCCCGAGGCGGCGATGCCCGTCATGGAGGGCAAGTGCGTGCTGTTCAAGAAATTCGGCGACGTCGATGCGTTCCCGATCTGCATCAAGAGCAAGGACGTCGACGAGATCGTCGACACCGTCTGGCGCATCTCGGGCAGCTTCGGCGGCGTCAACCTCGAGGACATCGCCGCGCCGCGCTGCTTCGAGATCGAGGAAAAACTGAAACAGCGCTGCGACATCCCGATCTTTCACGACGACCAGCACGGCACCGCCGTTGTGACGCTCGCCGCGCTCTTGAACGCGCTGAAAGTCGTCGGCAAAAAACCGGCGGACGTCCACATCGTCATCAACGGCGCGGGCGCGGCCGCCATCGCTGTCACCCGCCTGCTGCTCTCCGACGGGTTTCAGGACATTCTGCTGTGCGACCGCACCGGCATCCTCTGCGAGGGGCGCACCGTCGGCATGAACCCCTACAAGGACGACATCGCACAAAGAACCAACCGCGGCAAGCTTCGCGGCTCGCTGGTCGACGCCGTCCGCGGCGCCGATGTCTTTATCGGGGTCAGCGCGCCCGGTGTCCTGACCAAAAACATGGTCGAGAACATGAACAAAGACGCCGTCGTCTTCGCGTGCGCCAACCCCACCCCCGAGATCTTCCCCGACGAGGCGAAGGCGGGCGGCGCGCGCATCGTCGCCACCGGCCGCAGCGACTTTCCGAATCAAGTCAACAATGTGCTGGCGTTTCCCGGTATCTTCCGCGGCGCGTTCGACGTGCGCGCCCGCGACATCAACGACGCCCTGAAGCTGGCGGCGGCCCGCGCCATCGCGGCGCTCGTCGACGGCAGCGACCTGAACGAGGAGAACATCCTGCCCGCCGCGTTCGATCCGCGCATCGGGCCCGCCGTCGCGCAGGCGGTCGCGCAGGCCGCGTGCGACACCGGCGTCGCGCGGCTCTAGTCTCTTTGCGAAAGCATCAAAAGCCCGGGACGCATCCCGGGCTTTTATTGTTGCGGCTATTTCCCCTGAAAATTCGGTTTCCGTTTCTCGAAGAACGCCGAGATCGCTTCCTTGCAGTCCTCGGTCTGGAACATCATGCTCTGGGAGTAGCTCTCCATGCGCAGCGCATCGGCGAAATCGACATCGGCCGCGGCGTGGAACAGGTTCTTGCCGATTGAATACGCGAAGGTCGGGCCGTTCGCCAGTTTTTCGGCGAGCGCCGCCACCGTGCTCTCGAGCGCCTCGTCCTCGACCACCTGATTGACGATGCCGAGGCCGGCGGCCTCGTCCGCGGTCAGCGTCGGCGCAAGGTAGAACAGCTCCTTCGCCTTGGTCATACCGACGATGCGGGGCAGTGTGTACGCGACGCCGTAGTCGGTGCACAGGCCGACGTTCGAGAAGCTGAGCGCGAATTTCGCGGTTTTGGCGGCCACAATCATGTCGCACAGCATCGCGATGCCGAATCCCGCGCCCATCGCGAATCCGTTGACCGCCGCGACGGTCGGTTTATCCATCTCGTAAAGCTCTTTCGACCAGATGTGGTGCCCCTTCGCCAGGTAATCGATGCCGCCCTTCAGCGACATGCCGGTGCCGAACGCCGCGATGTCGCCGCCGGCACAGAACGCTCTGCCCGACCCGGTCAGCACAACGCAGCGCACCGCGCTGTCCTTTTTCGCCGCCAGCATCGCTTCCGTCAGGCCCGTGACCATGTCCACCGTCAGCGAGTTCATCTTCTCGGGCAGGTTCATGCGGACGGTGGCGACGCCGTTTTGTTTCGTGTACAGTACCGCTTCAGCCATGTGCTCTCCTTTATTCACAGCGCTCGAGGATCGCCGCCGCGCCCATACCGAAGCCGATGCACATGCTGATCATGCCGTACTTCGTGCCGCGCAGCGCCATCTCGTCGAGCAGTTTGGCGGTCAACAGCGCGCCGGTACAGCCCAGCGGATGCCCCAGCGCAATCGCGCCGCCGTTGACATTAATGATGTCGGGGTTCAGCCCCAAATCGCGGATACAGGCGATCGCCTGCGACGCAAAGGCCTCGTTCAGTTCGATCAGACCGATGTCGTCGAGCGACAGCCCGGCGGTCTTCAGCACCTTCGGGATCGCGTAGATCGGCCCGAGGCCCATAAGCGCGGGGTCGACGCCCGCGACCGCGAAGTTGACGAACCGCGCAATCGGTTTCAGCCCGTACTCCTGCGCCTTGTCCTCGGACATGATCAGCACCGCGGCCGCGCCGTCGCTCATCTGCGAGGCGTTGCCCGCCGTCACCGAGCCACCCATCTTGAATACGGTTTTCAGTTTGCCGAGCGCTTCCATCGAGATGTTGCTGCGGACGCCCTCGTCCGTATCGACGACAACGGTCGTTGTCGTCGGGTACCCGTTGCCGTCGACGCGCGTCAAAACGCCCTCGACCGGAATAATCTGATTCTTGAACTTGCCGTCGGCCTGCGCCTTCGCCGCCTTGAGGTGGCTCTCCATCGAGAACGCGTCCTGCTCCTCGCGGGAGATGCCGTACTTCACCGCGACATTCTCCGCCGTGATTCCCATCGACGAGAAGGATTCGGGCCGGGTGTCCATCAGGTACGGGTTGGGCGAGATCACGTTGCCCTCCATCGGCACCAGACTCATCGACTCGATGCCGCCCGCCACAATTACGTCCGCCTCGCCGACTTTGATACAGTTGGCGGCGATGGACAGCGCCTGCAGCCCCGACGAACAGAAGCGGTTGACGGTCTGCCCGGCGACGCTGTCCGGCATGCCGCTGCGGAACGCGATGGTCTTGGCGACGTTCAGGCCCTGTTCGGCCTCGGGGAACGCGCAGCCGAAGATAAAATCGTCGATGGCGTCGAGCGGCACGCCCGGTACTTTCGCCAGCATGCCTCTGACGACCTGCGCCGCGATGTCGTCGGGGCGCGTGTCCTTCAGCTTCCCGGAAAACGCCTTTCCGATCGCCGATCTGCCGTATGCAACAATCACTGCATTTCTCATTGGTTGCACCCCCCTAATTTCTCAGCGGCTTGCCGGTCGCAAGCATATGTTTGACGCGCTCCTGCGTCTTGGGTTCGCCGCACAGACTGGCGAATCCCTCCTTCTCGAGATCGAGCAGGTACTCCTCCGAAACCTTCGTCTTGCTGACGACGTTGCCGCCGGTCATGACATAGGCCAGCTTCTTCGCGATGTACGCGTCGTGCTCCGAGATAAACCCGCCGTCCTTCATCGCCGCGATGCGGAACTGCATCGGCGCCATGCCGAAATCGCCCAGCACCGTGATATTGCGCTTGACAGGCGGGGTGTACCCCTTCTCGGCGAGCTGCAGTACCCGCGTCTTGGCGGCGTCGATCAGCGCGTCGGTGTTCATAATCACGCGGTCGGGCCTGCGCAGAATCCCCTTGGTGACGGCGTCGTAAGCACTGGTCGAGACCTCGGCCATCGCGATGCGCTGCCACACTTTCAGCACCGCAGGCAGCAGCGTCGCCGGCTTGTCGTCGTCGCAGCGCTCCCGGACGCGGATCAGCGATTCCTTGCAACCGCCGCCGCCCGGAATCAGGCCTACGCCGGCTTCCACCAGCCCCATGTTCAACTCAATAAACGGCACGGCCTCGGCCGAGTGCATGACGGCCTCCGCGCCGCCGCCCAGCGTCATGCCGAACGGCGCCGATACGACCGGCTTGACCGCGTACTTGATGCCCATCAGCGCGGCGTGCAGCATCCCGATTTCGTTGGTCAGGCCGTCCCAGTCGTTGTTCAGCACAAACTGCGCGATCTCCGCCAGGTTCGCGCCCGCCGAAAAGAACTTGCCGCGGTTTCCGATCACCATGCCGGCCCATTTCCCGGTGTTCAGCGCGTCGGTCGCGGTGACCAGCATCTCGACCGCTTTGTGGGACAGCGCGTTGCCCCTTGAGTGGAACTCCACGCAGAGCACGTCGTCGCCAATGTGCCACACCGATGCGTCGCTGTTGTCGAACAGCTTCTCGGACGCGGGTTCCGCGAACTTGATATACTGGGACTGCGCGTCGTCGGGCGCGTAGAAGGATTGCTCGCCGCGGCTCAGCTTGTCGAGCACCCACGCCGGTACCGCCGCGCCTTCCTGTTTCATCTTGTCCACCGAGCGCGCAAGCCCGATCGTATCCCAGAGCGCAAACGGGCCCTTCTCCCAGTTGTACCCGAGCTCCATTGCCCGGTCGATCGAGCGGAAGTCGTCGGCGATCTCCGGCACCTTCGCCGCGCAGTACAGCAGCAGATCCCGAATGACCTCCCACGCGAAGCGGTTCTCCTCCGCGTCGCCGTACAGGAACGCGGCGAGCGGGTTGTCCTCTTTTTTCACCTTCGCGACCACTTCCGGTACCTCGAAGACAAACGGCTCGTAGTCGCCGGTCGCGAGGTTGCGCGCCAACTTGGTCTTCTTGCCGCCCTCGAACGAATTGGTGTAAAAACCCTTCTTCGTCTTGTTGCCCAGCGCCCCCTCCTGCACCATCGCGGCGACGAAATCCGGCACCTCGAAGAAATCCTTCTCCGCGCCCTCCGGCAGGTTCTTAAAGAGGTTGCCGTACACCGCGCTGAAGATGTCCAGCCCGACCATGTCCATCAGGCCGAACGTCGCGACCTTCGGCCGACCCAGCACAACGCCGGTCAGCTGATCCACCTTGACGGGGTCGTAGCCGTATTTTTTCATCAGTTTGATGACGCTGGCGCTCGAAAAAACGCCGATGCGGTTCCCGATAAAGTTCGGGGTGTCCTTCGCGACGACGACGCCTTTGCCCAGCACATTCTCGGCGTAATCCGCCATGAAATCCAGCACTTCCGGCAATGTCTCGGCCAGCGGAATCATCTCGAACAACCGCATATAGCGCGGCGGGTTGAAGAAATGTGTGCCCAGAAAATGCTGCTTGAACTCGAGCGGCATCTTCTCGGCGATCGCGGTGACGGATACGCCCGACGTGTTGGTCGACACAATGCTGCCCGGCTTGCGGTACTGGTTGACCCGCTCGAACAGCGCCTGTTTCAGGTCCAGCCGCTCGGAGATAACCTCGACCACCCAGTCGCAGTCGGCGATCTTCGGCAGATCGTCCTCGATGTTGCCCGGCGTGATCAAATCCGCCTGTGCCGCGTCGAACAGCACCGGCATCTTCGGATTCGCCAGATTCTTAATCGCGTTGGTCGCAAGACTGTTCCGGTACGCGGGGTCGGACTCGCCGACGCCCTTGGCCTTGTCGCCGTCGCCCAGCGCGGGAATGATGTCCAGCAACAGAACCTGAACCCCGACGCCCGCCAGCAATGCCGCAATACCGCTGCCCATCACCCCTGCGCCGATGACCGCCGCTTTGTTGATCGTTCGTTTCATTCGCACACCTTCCTTAAATCTCATCTAAGCCCTTCAATTGATTCCATCCCCGCCGTTTTTGCACGGCGGAAACACAAAAACAACCAAATTCTGCTTGTTAATAGTTTATCAGAACCGAAGCAATAGGACAATGTTCTATTCGCCGAAAGCAGCGATTTATTTTGACAAAACCGCCGAAACGTACAGCGGACCTGCCGTGATTGGGTTGTGGTGAGCTGAAAATTTTCGAGAGAGAACTCATGTCCAACAAAAAGATGTTGACTGCATTTTATTCAGGGTTACCGTATGTCATCATCCAGTAGAAGCTGTCTTGCCTGTAAAAAAATTTCGATAGCGTTGCTCTCTTCAATATCTGTTTCACTGAAAGTCAAGTTGAAAGTCATTTGTCCATCTGTCGAGAGCACCCCGACAATATAGTCGCCCATACCAAACAGCGGCGGCGAAAACCAGACATGTGAAAGTGTAAAGTTTTGAACTTGAATGGTTTGGCTTCCGAGGTTTGAGATTCCAAGTCCACGAAATTTTTCGCCAACAATATACGGCTCCAATCGCTGCTGTACGGGATTGGGAGTATCCTCAAAGACGTAAAAATTCATGCTGTCATGAATCTCATCGCTCAATTCGTCGAGAAAGGTTATTGCGGCTGCTCGCTGCCAGGGAACATTGAGTTTATTGTATATTTCTTTATGAATGATTTTTGCATTTTCCCATATACTACGGGATACATCATATTCGGGTGTAACGAGCACGCCGGAAACAAAGTTGCCCATGCATCCGTCCGGCGCGCCAATCAGGGTATTGCGAATATTACATGAAACGCCAATGTATTTTGCGTGTCCGCCGATTTTGCTGCGCACAGCATGGAAAGCCGCAGTAATGCCGTCATTGACGCGAACCCCATGCGCCTTACAGTTTTTAATGATACGGGCGGTTTCCGCTTCATTAAGAAAGAAAATCCGCCGCACCGGTTTTCGCTGCAAATGTCGATCATATAGAGCCAGATAGTCAGCAAAGGTGTATCTGCGACCAGTCTTTCGATATGCTCTGTTGGAAAGGCGCGCCAGAAGCTTTCCGCGCAGCCGCAGCCGCGCGTTTCGAGGAATGTCTTCGCTATCCCTAATAGTATAGAGCGGAAGGGATTTCGATTGCGGCTGTCCGTCGAGCGCGCACAGAAGGTCTCGAAGCAAATAAAAGTACGACAAACCGTCGCCGATTATATGGTGTCCGAGAATTGCCAGCATCGTTGTATCCCTGTCCCGCGCAACCAACAAATGAAATAATGACCCCCGCTGTAAATCAAAGGGCTTTCGATTGCAGTGTTGAATCCATTCTTCAACAATATGGATCGACGTAGCGTCGATACTATTCAATTCCAAAAAATCAGGCTGAACAACCGGTGCTTCATTTAAGCAATAAAACGCGCGATTTTGTTCATCGATTCGTATTACAGCTGATAGAAGCGGATGCCTACTGTATACAGCAGACAGAGCACTCTGTATCTGCTGTTCAGTGACACGAATATGAATGGTTGCACCGATGCCGACATGGATGTCCGGCGCAAAAAGCAAATATCGTTCGGTGTTGAGCGGTGTTTGTTCACTACACATTTCGTTTACCTCCAGATAAATAGTACAGTGCGGCTTTAGTCAATATAATACAATACATTTTGTTACAAAAGAAAGTCGAGCGTAGGCAGGCGTACTTTGCATGGCATATCATTATAGCAATAATTGCCATTGCAGTAATAACAGCGCCAACAACCACGAAACAGCAGACCTAAAATCCCTGCAAACGCCGATAAACATGGCATTTGCAGGGATTTTAGGTAGTGCGAGTACTCTTACAGCGTCTACAGTCGAACGCCCTATTTTAGGAACTTTGCGGACATTCGATACAAGGCATTTACACAATAACACGGTCTTGTTTTATTGCATTCTTCAGCGAAAACAGCCCCTGAGCATAAAGCTCTCGCCTTGCCCTCCCGCGAAAAAGTGGTAGGCAGGGAGGCGTAAGCGAGTGCGTTTGGTTTCGAGCGGGACACGCCCTCGACACTAGAAGCCTGCGACGGCGAAGCCTGTCCTGTGGGCGGCGCGTCGCGACTACACGCATGAGCGGCGATTTTAGCCAAACGAACCAAATAAAATCGCCGCGAACTAAAGTGCAGTCCGCAATGCTCTTGAGCTTGCCTTTGCCCTTGCCCTCCCGCGAGAGGTTGGTAGCGACAGCGAACCGTCGCGAGGGCGCTTGTCAACCGAGCAGGGGCGCCGAGCGTGACCTTTCGCGGAACGACGAGGAGCGACGGAACGCGTGAGCGGCGATTTTAACCCAAACTAACCAAATAAAATCGTCG
>JAVBVJ010000021.1:0-18077 GCA_031554355.1 Oscillospiraceae bacterium | reverse complement strand
AAACGCCGGATCGACCTGAAAGGCGCGGGCGTAGGTGTAGTCGTGTTTCGCGAGATCCTTCGACGCCGTCTCGTTCTCGCCCCAAAAGGGATCGGGCATCCCGTTGTCCATGTAGTCGAGATAGGTGCATCCCGGCAGATGTCCGGCGATCGGTGCGCCGCCGTCCTGCTGCAGCGACCAGTCGCCCGCCAAGTTCAGCTTTTTCATAAGCCTCCTCCAATGGAACATATTATTGCAGTTTAATAATAATATTGTAACAGCTATTCCTTTCCGAAATTGGAAAAAAGTACGAAACTTTGTAGAAACATAAGATGCGGTCAAAAAGAAACGCTGTCATAACAGCGGGTTCCCGCGGCAAATTCCTGTCGCAAAAAAACGAACCGCAGGGCAGCGGAAGCGCGGCCCCGGGTTCGTTGGTTTCGGATTTTCGGTTTTATTCCGTTTGCCCCCCCTGGAAGAAGGCCGGAAGATAGGCGCGGTGCGCCTGCTTCATCTCCTCGAAGCAGGCCTTGGCGGCGGGGTAGTCACCGACCAGCGGGTGCACGGTCAGGGCGCGCAGTGCGGTGCGGTCGTCTCCGGTCAGCGCGGCCTCGACCGTCAGCCGCTCGTAGGCCTTGACCGCCTGTACCAGCCCTCGACGATTCAGGTTTGCCGGTTTCGTGAGCGGCTGAATGTGCGCGCCGTTCTTGTCGATGCGCGCTGTCGCCTCCACGACGTCGTCGGGCGCAAGGAAGGGCAGCGTCGCGCCGTTCGAGGTGTCGACGACCTGCAGATCGCCGCGGTCATTGTGGATCGAGTCGATCAGATTGACGGCGGCGGTGGAGTAGAGATGGCCGCCGCGCAGCTTAAGTTCCGCCGGAACGGTGTCAAGAGCCGGGTCCCCGTACATCTCCAGCAGACGGCGGTCGACTGCCATGCATTCCTCGGCGCGGCACTGTTTCGCGCTGCGCAGTTTTTCAAGGCTCGCCGCGCGGTAGTAGAAATAGTTCAGATAGGCGCAGGGGATGCCCTCGCCCAGCAGCAGGAAATTCGGGTCGTCGCTAAGCGCCGGCACATTGGCGGGCAGCGCGGCGCCTTTCCCTGCGGCGAGCAGCGCCGAGAGCCGGTCCTCGCCCTTGTAGAACGCGCGCGTAAACCAGTTCAGGTGGTTGAGCCCGACCGACTCTACCTGAACCTCGCTGCGGTCGGCGCCCAGAAACTGCGCGATCGACGTCTGCATGTTGATGGGATTGTTGCACAGCCCGATCGCCTTTACGCGGGTTTTTGTCAGCAGGTATTGGGTGATGATGCCGGAGGGGTTCGTGAAGTTGATGAGAAACGCGCCTGGCGCCTGCTCCTCGATGACGCGGCAGATCTTCGCGATCTCGGGGATCGTGCGCAGCGCCTTGAAAAAGCCGCCGATACCGGTCGTCTCTTGTCCCAACAGCCCGTATTTCAGCGGGATCGTCTCGTCGAGCTGCCGCGCGGGAAGCTGGCCCACGCGAAACTGTGTCAGCACGAAGGACGCGCCGCGAACCGCATCAACAAGGTCGGTCGTCTGAACGATATCGGCGGGGTACTGATTCTTTTTGGCGATGCGCGCCACCAGTCCGCCCACAATCGAGAGCCGCTGCGGGTCGATGTCCATCAGGCAGAGCTCGCTGACGGGGAGGCTGTCGCGGCGACGGATCAGCTCTCCGATCACCTCCGGGGTGTAGCTGCTGCCGGCGCCGATAACGGTCAGTTTCATGAAATACCTCACAGAAAATTTAAGGGATTCGCCGCAAAGAAAATGCGGAAATCAATACACTAATAGAGTAAATCATCGTGCCGGAATGGTCAAGTGGAAACTGCGGAGAACACTGTTCGGACGCGAAATAAATAGGGACTGGTCTTTTTTGGGGGATGTATTTATAATAGGAACATACACAACAGTTCCACCCCCTAATTGTGGGGGCACCGCAGATTCGGAAACACGCAGCCGCGCAGTACGAATCTGTTTTTGTACTATGACTCAAGGACAGAGAAAACCCGCAATTCGCACAGCCACCGGGATAGCTAAGAGAATGCTGTCAAAGCTTGTTTTTGAAACAGCATCCGAGGGAAGGGGGATTCCGGTTGAACGACTTCGGCAATGAGCGCAAAGGTCAAGGCGGCGACAAAACGGCAGTCAACAATCTAACCGGCGTCATTAACAGAAAGACCCTTCGCAAGGAGAGTCTTCCGTACATTCTGATCTGGATTGTCTACTATGCCTGGGTGCTCGCGTTCACGACGTGGTGGACGGCGGCCCCGGACTCTGCATCCGCGTTCAGCGTGGATCTACGCAGTATCATCCACATCGCGAACCTGCTCTCGTCGGCGGTCTGTGTGATCGTGTTCAAAAAACAGTGGTTTGCGGCAACGGCGCGGATCGGCGGCGCCGCCGTCACGATCGCGCTCGCGCTCTATGTCTTCGCACCCGATCCGATGGTAAAAGGCGTCGCCGCGGTCGCGTTGGGTGCGGCGATGGGCTGTGTGAACATCAGCATGTTGATCCCGCTGGTCTTCGTGCTCAACAACACGGAAAAGCTCTTTGCGATCGTCATGAGCCATCTGCTGAGCAATATTCTTTCGCTGCTGCTGGGCGGCAAGTTCTTTAACAGCAATACCGATACGGCGCTGGCGTTGATGATTCTGTTGCTCTCGATGCTTCCGGTGATCTTCTTCAATAAAAAACATCTGGGGGAACCGCCGGAATTCATCATCGAAAAGGGCGGCAAAGTCCGGCCCGCGATGGCGCTGACCGTCATCGTCGGCGGCCTCGGCGCAATTCTGTTCCTCGGCGCGGGCAAAGCACTGCTGAACATTGATCTCGCGTCGATGAGCTCGCTCAGCTTCAGCTGGTACTATCTCGGCGGTATCGCCGGCTGCCTGCTGACGTTCTTGGTCTTCGCGCTCATGGGAAATAGCGTGCAGATTACGCTCAGCATCCCGTTCGGGTGTCTTGCGGTCGGGCTGCTGTGCAATGCGTTCGCCGCGCGCGCGCCGGCGATGGATATCGTCTTTGCCGCGACGCTCGGCATCGGAACGGCGATGGGCATGAGTATTACATATTATATCGTCAGCGTCGTCAGCAAGAAATACGACAGCATGCTGTACCTGCGAATGGCGATCCCGATCATCGGGTTGTGCGGTGGTATTCCCGGCGTCCTGCTGGGCCGCAGCATCGACAATGTTAACGCGGCGTTCAGTTCGATTGTCGCCTCGGTCATCTCAATCTTTGCGGTGGTCGCCGCGCTGATCTTCGCGCCGGCCATCGGGCGCATCCTGTTCGACGAGAGCTGGGCGAACGACTCCAGGTATTCCGAGATCAACCTGTACCGGGAGCTGGTCGCCAAAGCGGAAAAAACCAGCGCGTTCGACGGCATCAACCTCTCGCCGCGCGAACGGGACGTCGCGGCCCGCCTGCTGCAGGGGAGAACGCTGCGGCAGATCTCCGCGGATCTGAAAATATCCGAATCCACCGTTCGCGGCTACAGCGGAACGCTCTACAAGAAGCTGGGCATCAACAGCCGGACGGAACTGGTAATCTATTTCGGGATCCAGAACGACCAGAGGGAGCGCCTCGACATTCCGGCGCTAGAGAAAAGAGAATAATCGCCGGAAGCAGGAGTTTCATGCCCCTGCTTCTATGAACATCACCCAAGAGAAGTCTACGACCAAAGGGCACCCCTAAAATTAGGGGTGCCCTTTGGTATGTTTTAGGGGCCCACGAAAAAGTACTAATTGATTTTAGCGCGTTCCAGTGGCATGATAAAGATGATGAACAAAGGAGGGATGTAATGAAGTGGTTTGACAGGATGAAGCAAGCTTTCAAGTCGAGCGCAACCCGGGCCGCAAAGCAGAACTCCGCGATCTCGTTTCAAGGAAAAGGCGGAAGCTACAATGATCTATTACCGGCAGACAGTTCCGACGTCTCTCCGAAAGACCAGGCCGTCGCAAAGCTGTCGCCGCGCGAGTGGCAGGTGTTTCAGCGATTGCTGGAGGGCGTCAAGATCAAGGACATCGCCACCGAGCTCGGTATACAGGCTTCCACCGTCGGCGGGTACTGCAGGGAGGTCTATCGAAACCTGAACGTCAGCAGCAAAGCACAACTGATTCTGCAATACGGCGGCTACAGAAATCAAGAGAAAAAAGATGGATCATTTAATAAAGAGTTATAAATAAATAGTTAAAATCTAAATATTTATATAAAGAATACCATTTTGTAGAAGCACCCAACCAGGAAGAGGCCGCCCCGCGTCGATAACGCGGCGCAGGACGGAGAATTCAATACAAAGGAGAGGATCATATTGAAAAAGACTATCCCGGTAATCGCAGTTCTGTTCATTGTTTTTGCGTTCCTTCTGACCGGATGCGGAGCGTCGTTAGAGGCCGCCGCTACCATTCTGGAATACGATGTGGACGGGGTCAAGATGCCGACAATCAACGCGGTGGTTGGCACCCGTGAGGTAACGGGCGTCAGCTCCTCGAAATCATCCGGCAATGTCACAAAAGAGTACACCTACAAAAGCAGCAGCGTCGAGGACGATGTCATGGCGTACGTAGTGGTATTGATGCACGATTACGACTATATCGTGATCGAAGATATCGATCTTGAGAACGTTCCCGGAACGGCAAAACTGGCGGTCGAATCCCCCGGCGACGAAAGCAAGGTCGTTATGATCGAAATTGATTACACCGCATCGGGCTATACCGTAATCATCTCCCATATGGTCGGGACCTTAAACAGAGAGTAGGAGATAACGATGGAGAACTCATTTTGCGTTAATTGCGGCGCGCCTCTCAATGGCAAAACGGATATCTGTCCGGGTTGCGGCGCCGCAATAGTCCAAGAGACTCCTGCGGAACCGGCTGTTTCCGCCGCGACCCCGGTAGAAGCAGCGGTTCCGCGGGAAACGATTCCACAGCAGCAGCCCCAATACCAGCCTCAATATCAGCCGCAGCCCCAGTACCAGCCACAGCAGAACTACGTCCCACAACCCCCCGCAGAGACGAAGCCGCCGCGCGGCAGCCGTTACGCCGTTGTCGGAACGTTCGGGTATATCGGCTATTCGATCGTGATGGGCCTGCCTATCATCGGGTTCATTCTGATGGTCGTGTGGTCGTTCAGCAGCGCCGGCTCGATCAACCGCCGGAACTACGCCCGGTCCCTGTTGGTTCTATGGATCTTCGCGGTCGTCCTGACCGTAGTCCTGCTCATTCTGAACAAAGAGTTATGGCCCCGGTTACAGCAAATCATTAATATAAACTTAAATTAAGAGAGGTATATGAAAATGGCATTTTGTGGAAAATGTGGAACTCAGGTCGCGGATGGTCAGGCTTTTTGCCCCAACTGCGGAAACGCGATGCAGGGCGCTGCGACGCCCCAGCAGCCCGTTACATACAACGCACCGCAGCAACCCATGAATGCGGGTACCGACGCGCAAAACAATAAGGTGATGGCGATTCTCGCCTATTTCGGAATTCTTGTTCTGGTACCGATTTTTGCGGCGAAGGATTCGCCGTTTGCCCGTTACCACGCCAATCAGGGGCTTGTGCTCGCAATCGCCCTTGCCGCGTACGCCATTATTAACAGTATTTTATTGGGTATCTTCGGCGCCATTATGCTGACCTCCACGTCCGGCTTTGCGATCTACGGCGTCATCAGCGTTATATTGGGATTGGTTTATATTCTGTTTGGCATTCTTGCCATTCTCGGAATCATCAACGCCGCCAAAGGCGAGATGAAACCGCTGCCGATCATCGGAAAGATCACCATTCTGAAATAAACCGCGCGAATCCCGCGCTTACGCCATTACAATGTCGTTGAGATGAGGAGACTTTATGGACTCGACACAAAAACAATGCCCGAATTGCGGCAATATGGTGGATCAGGGAATGGGATTCTGCACGCGCTGCGGCTATAACTTTTCGCAGGCCGCACCGGTAGCGCCCGCGCCGCAACCACCGGTTCAGCAGCAACCCGCGCCGCAACAGCCCTACCCGCCGCAGCAACCGCAACAGCCCTACCCGCAGCAACAACCGCAACAGCCCTACCCCCAGCAACAGCCGTATCCCCAACAGCAACCCTATCCGCAGCAGGGTTATCCGCAGCAGCAGGGCTACGCGCCTGCGCCGCCGAAAAAGAAGATGGGCAAGCTGATTCTGATCATCTGTATCGCGCTGGTATTGGTCGCCGGCGGTATCATCGCCGCGGTGGCGCTCTCGGGCGGCAGCAAAGACGAGATGGTCGTGGACACCTACGCGCAGGTCAAAAGCTTTATCCTGAAATCCAAAACGCCGCAGTCTCTGGCCGCCAAGGAAGGCCGTCTGAGCAGCTATGCCGATGCGCATCCCGGCGAGATCGATGAGGAACTCGAGGTGCTGATGCAAGCTTGCGTCGATTTCAAAGACGGCGATATGTCGGATATTATGAACTATCTTGCCGCCATCGAGGAACTCTCGCCGCTGGCCGAATCCTCCGACAGCAAGATTGCCGGCTGCGCCCAGAACATGATCGAGTCGATCGAGCATCAGGGCGCCGAGAACCACGCCTACGCGCCGGGACAGGATCCCGATCCGACCCCGACCCCGACGCCGACGCCCACCCCGACACCGACGCCGGAACCGGATCCCGAACCGGAACCGACCGAGAACAACTCCCTGCCGATCATCTGTCCGGATCTGTTCGGAAAGATCGTCTATCAGGACAACAAGGCGTACTACACCTGGGCGATGACGAACACGACGAACAAGAAAATCGTTTGGGTTGAGTTCATGATCTTCTGTTACAACGCGGACTACACCCGCTATGTCGGCGCGGATAACCGTTCCTTCGAGTGGGCCTACGACAACACGCCGCTGCCGGCGGGATCGTCGTATGCAGCGGGAGATATCGCGTATTTCGAGTTCACCGACTCGAGAGGAAATGCCCAGATCATCATTCCGGTCTGCTCCTACGTGGAATACGACGACGGAACAGCCTGGGGCTACACCGACGCCGATTCCAAGTTCACCGAAGGCGTGTATGCCTGGGCCGAGATTCTGGGCGCTGTCGCCGACGGATGGCTGGAACAAACACGCTGATAGTTTCTGACAAAACAGTGGTTCCGTCGGTGGACGGCGGAACCATTTGTTTTGTCAGCACAAAGGAGGGAAACGATTGAAACCAAAAAAATCGATTGGAAAGACCATTCTGAAAATTGTGATCGGCGTCGTTCTGGTCGTGGCGACAGTGGTGTTGACCGCCGGCATCACGTCTATGAACCACACAAAAGATGCCGATATATTGCTGCAACTTAGTACCGCATATGACGTCTACAATAAAAACGACGAGGACTACGGAAAAAAGCTCGACCAGGAGCCGATGGATACCGTCGAAAGTATGCAGGCAACCGACGCGATTCTGGCTGAATACACCGAAAAACTGAGCGAAAGCGTCCAGACCATCGAGAGTATTCCGGTGCCGGACGACAACCGCGTCGCCGCGCTGCGCGTCCGAATGCTCAACCATTTTCTCATTTTGGAGGAACAATCGGTACAGTTCCGCGAGATCATCTCCTATTTCTCCGAAGTCTTAGTGCTGATGGACGAGATGAACGCGGTCAAAGAGAATACCGCGCTATTGGACAGCTTCCAGCAACATCTGGACGTCTTCGCGGCGCGGAAACCGCTGGACGTGTTTAAAACACCGCACGAGTACTTCGTGAACAGCGCGAATCTGTATATGCAGAGCATCCGGGACTATCTGGTCGGCAACAGCCGCAACGACGGCATCATCATCGTTTCATCGTACCAGTTGGCGCTAGCCTATGAATATGACGCCACCGCCGCGCTGAACGAGATGCTGAACTGCTTCGTCAGTGTGACCGACCGCATGAGTGCGAGTTCCAGCGGCACGCTGGCCGGAATCAATACCATCATCGTGCAGATGAACGAGCTGCTCGAGATCTATTTTCCATCGTAAAGGAGGTGCAGTAGAATGAAGTTTTGTGGAACATGCGGAACCGAGATGAAGGACGACGATCTGTTTTGCGGCAAGTGCGGCACGACCGCCGGTCAAGCTCCGCCTAAACAGCAGCAAACCCCGCGACAGGATGCTGCACCGCCTCCGCCGCCGCAGGCGCCGCCTGCGCAAACAGCGTACGCACCGCAGCCCATTCCGGCGTACCCGAACACGGCGCCGCTGCAACAGACCGCGCCCGCCGCAAAGAAATCGCCGCTGGTGATGCTGATCGTGTATCTGCTGCTCATCGTGCTGTCGGCGACCGGAACCTATTTCCTGATCAATTCCCGCTACAGCAGCAAGGACACCAAACTGCCGACCAGGGAAATCACCCTGGACGAACAGATGTCGGAGTATTTCGGCAAGAAGATGCCGCAAAAAGCGACGTTTACTTATTTGGATGTCATCTACCCCGCGAACTACGAGTCCTATCCCAATCTGATCGTGCTGGACGCGGTGTCGCCGAAGACCATCACCGCGCTGCTGACCGTCGAGATCCCCGGGGTGACCCAGAAATACGAGCAGAAGATCGAGATCGGACCGCTCGGTGTCTACATGCCGGTGCTGCCCGCATTGCTGGACAATATCTTCGGGACCACCAACACCTCGAAAACGTCGCAGCTGCATGTCACGCTGACGGACCTCTCGGACGGTCATATTATCCTCAACGACACCAAGTCGGTTCAGGTTCAGTCGATGTACGATTTCCAGATTTATGAGGATGCGCCGGCCGCCTTTTCTTACCGCCATATCGGCGCGTGGGTGACGCCGGAAGATCCGATGATCCGGGAATGGCAGCGCGTTGCAACGGACTACTTGAGGGATTTGACCGACGGACAGCTGGACGCTTTTATCGGCTATCAGGGCAATGATCAGATCACCTTGCTGGAACTGCAGGCGCTTTACGACTGTATGCGGATGCACTATAAGGTTCGCTACAACATGACGCCGCTCTCCACCAGTAAAGACGGGTTCCAGCGCATCATGCTGCCCGCCGACGTGCTGAAGGTCGGTTCCGGTCTTTGTATCGAGACCGCCGCCAGTATGGCCGCCGCCGCGGAGACGATGTTCATGAACGCCTACGTCATCTATGTGCCGGGGCACGCGCTGACCGTCGTCGAGCTTATGCCGGACACCAACCGTTATGTGCTGATCGAGACAACGGCGCTGACCGCAACAGATTATAATGATATCTTTGTTTTCATTGGCGACGGCAACCAGATGATCAACTACATCGATCAGAACTACTCGCTCATCGCGGTCGTCAATGTGCAGAAAGTTCACCGGGACGGTTTCCGGCCCATGTCTTAGCGCAAGGAGAAAAGTATGAGCAGATTGCGAAAAGTCACTCTTGTTGTGTTGGCCGCGCTGCTGACGCTGACGTTATGTGCCTGCAATCTCGGCACAGCGGAACCGGAGAATCCACCGATCCCTTGGCCGACCGATCTGCTGCCGGAAGGACTTCCGGCAGCAGCGGAAACGGTATCTTCGGTCGCGCAGGAAGAGAACTGTGTCCGTATCACGATCAACATGAAACAGGAGAATCTCAAACGCTACTACGACCAGCTGAAAGAAGTCGGATTCACGACCAATTTCTACCTCAGCGGCGCGCCGGCCTACAGGGACGATATCAGGATTCAGAGCGAGTACCACGGCCCCAAAGAGGTACTGCTGCTCGTCTACACCAATCAGCCCCCGTTCGATAACTCTGAGGGCGCGTTCATCGAGGGCGATCTGGTCGTGTTCAAGATCAAGACGAACCCGGACACCGGATATGAATGGGTCTACACCTTCGATGTCGAAGATGTCGTCACATTGGTCAGCGACGAGTTCGTGCCCGACGAGACCGCCGAAGAGGGATGGGGGACCCAGATCGTCACGTTCCGGCGGGCTAAAGAGGGCTACACTTATATCTCGTTCGAACAGACGAAAGACGGTCTGGTATTCGGGGAACTACGCTATAAAATTACTGTCGGATACGGGGATGTCCTCTCGGTCAACGAGGTGGCGCCGTCCGCAAAATAGTAACCGCTACAACATCGCGAAACCCGGCAATATTCTAATCATAATTATATGGAGGAACAAACATGAAAAAAATACTAGCACTGATTCTGGTCTGCGTGCTGGTTCTGGCCTTGATGGCCGGATGCAAGCCCAAACCCGTCACGTTGGGCCCCGCGAATTCCAGCTCGGATTCCGGCGACAATTCCAACCCCGGCGGCAGCGATAAACCGAATGTCGCCAACAAACCGACGGACTACGCGGAGTCTTACACGCTGTGTGCTGAGATTCGTGATGCGCTTGATGTGTTGATGAATGAGATCAATGACAAACATAACGAAGCGCATCCGTACGGCGACCCTGAAAACACCGAGGGCGCTGATTGGACGTTCATGCTGTTCTCACTGGAACTTGCGTTTACGGCGTCCTTCACCGAGGACGATGAGGCATTGCAGGCCGTAAAGATCGCGTTCGAGTTCTTCGGCGGAACGGATATCGTCATCGAGCATCCTGCCAAGAACCACTATGAGGTCTTGTACACTGCGAATTCCGGCAGCAAGATGAAGATGGTGGCGCTGTTCGATCCCAATTCCGGCGGGTTGTCCTACACGGGCTATACCGACGGTGTGGCAGAGAGTCTGTACGAGTTTATTCCGATCGGCGGCAACCAGTTTGCCTTCCAGACCAGGAGTGAACGCGCGATCATCGAGTACAAGGACGGCGAGATACTGTCCTTTGTCTACACCAGCATCACCGCGGACGATGCGTACTACACCAGTGCCGACAGCATTTTCGGCAAAGGCTCCGCAGCGAACCAAAAATGGGTCGACGGCAAGGGCGCAGACGGTTACGGCGACTACTACACCTACGACGGTAAGACGCTGGTTATGTATGTTACGCCGTGGTCCGGCGAGCGGTTTATGGTTGAGATTCCGAAATAAAATGCACATCAGATAAAGCTAAAAAGAGGTGTTTCAATATTGAAACACCTCTTTCATATGCGCGGGTTACGGCGACGGCTCCAGCGCCTTTTGCATCCGATAGTTGGTAAGAACCTGACCGCGGATAGCGACGGCCTGTTCCGCGATTATGGTGTACCCCTGCCGCTCGAAGAATGGGCGGGCGGTGACCGAGGCCTCGGTCGAGATCACCGCGACCCCGCTTTCGCGCGCAATCTGTTCGATGCGGCCGGCAATGCGCGCCGCGACACCCCGCCGCTGGAAATTTTTGTGTACATAGAGCAGGTCGAAGACGCCGTCCGCGGTCAGGGTGCCGTATCCGGCGATAACCGAACCGATGACGGCGACGACGGTCTCGTCCCGCAGAAACCGGCGGTTCCACATCGCGGGATCGATCTCTCGCGGCGCCCACGCGTCGAGCTGGCGCGCGCTGTAGTCCGCGGCGCATACGGTGTGAATCGTCTCGTAAAACAGCCGCGTCATCTCCGCGCAGTCCGCTGAATGATAAGGTCGCAACCGGATCCCGCCGCCCATAAAATCCTCCGCCTGTTTAGAATGCGATCGTTATTAATTATTGTATCATACGCCGTCTCTTTGCATTTGCGTGAACCGTTTGGGTATTTTTAATCCTCGAAAACAAAAAGTTCACAGAAATCGTGTTTGACTTCCCTGCGCTTTAATATATAATCATATTAACCTATTAAAGAATCGAATCAATATTGATTCAGCGAATCGCAAAAACGATCCCCGGCAAAAGACAGGAGACGGAGTGCATGATTAAACCCAAAAGATTGAAAAAAGGCGGTACGATCGCCATCATATCCCCGGCGAGCCCATCCTTTTCGCCGAGCGAGATGCTGCGCTCGGTCGAGATGCTCGAGAAGCTGAACTACAAGGTTAAGCTGGCGCCGAACGTCAACAAGACCAAGGGCTTCACCGCCGCCAGCGAAGAGGACCGCGTCGCGGACTTCAACGCGATGTTCCGTGACGACAGCATTGACGCGGTTTTCGTCACGCAGGGCGGCTACGGCTCGGCGCAGATGATCCGTCACATCGATTTCGACGTCGTCAAGAACAACCCCAAGATTTTCGAGGGCTACAGCGACATCACGTCGCTGCACCTCGCCATCCAGAAATTCGCGGGCGTCGTCACGTTCCACGGCCCCGGCGCGTCGCGGTTCAGCACCGAGTGCATGACCCCCTACACGCTGCGCGGCATCATGGAGGCGATCACCGAGAGCGACCCCATCGGGGATATCACGCTTGCGAGCGAGAAAAAGTGGCTGTATCCCATCGTGCCGGGCGTCGCCGAGGCGCCGCTGACCGGCGGCAATCTCACGCTGATCTGCGCGTCGCTGGGCACGCCGTTCGAGATCGATACGCGCGGCAAGATCCTGATGATCGAGGAGGTCGACGCCGAACCGTGGATCGTCGACAACTCGCTGTCGCATCTGCGCAACGCCGGCAAGTTCGACGACATTGCAGGGCTGGTCATCGCCGAGTGCGCGGGCTGCGAGCCGTTTATGCACAACCCCGGCTACCATGTGGATACCTCGCTCGAGGACGTTTTGTTGTACTATTTCGACAAGCTGAAAGTACCGGTCCTGTACGGATTGCCGCTCGGCCACACCGAGGATATGGCGACATTGCCGCTCGGTGTCAACGTCCGGCTCGATGCCGACAACAAGAAACTGACCGTGACCGAAGGCGCCGTGGTTTAGTTTTTTGTTCGAATAGAATTCAAATAATCGCTACAGGAGGGGAGACCATGAAAAAATATCTGTCCATACTCACTGCGCTGTTGTTGGCGCTGGTGCTGCTTTTTTCCCTGACGGCGTGCACCGGACCGCAAACCTCAAAAACAGCACTCCGAATCGGCGTGACCGCGATTCCGGTTACGCTCAATCCGATCTCGGCGGACATGTCCATTGAGTTCGAGATGTTTCTTTTGATCTATGATCCGCTCGTGCGGCTCGACGCCAATCAAAAGCCCGGACCCGGCCTTGCCGAGTCGTGGGAGGAGAGCGAGGACGGCACGGTGTGGACGTTCCATCTCAACAAAAATGCCAAGTGGCACGACGGCAAGCCGGTGACGTCCGCTGATGTGAAGTTTACCTATGAAACCATGCTCGACAATGCATTCGGGTATATGTACGTCGATTCGATGGACGGCATCACGTCGATTGAATGTCCCGACGATTACACGGTCGTCTTTCAGTGCAGCGCGCCGAAACCCAACATGACCTATATCTTCACCCCGATTTTGCCCAAACATATCTGGGAGACGGTGTCGGTCGGGGATTTGGAGGTCTATGCGAACACAGAACTGATCGGCTCCGGTCCCTATAAGATCGAATCGGTTACCGAGACGTATGTGCGCATGGACAAAAACACGGATTATTACGGAACACAGGGCAACGCCGACTCCATCCTCTTTGTGAGATACGACAACGGCGATTCGCTGGCCCAGTCGCTGATGCTGGGGGAGATCGACGCCGCAATCAGTCTTTCAGCGCCGCAGGTTCCCCAGATGAAGAAGGATGCCAACGTCACGCTGATCTCTGGGCAGGTGCCGGGCTTCTATCAGATTTCCATCAACAGTTCCGCGGATCCCGCCTCGACCGCGAATCCGCTGCTGGCGGACATCAACATCCGTTACGCGATGGAATACGCGACCGATAAGCTGAAGATCGTCGATATGGTTTACGGCGGAAACGCCACCTCCGCGACCTCGATTGTCAACTCCTATCTGCCGCATTACTGGAATGTGCCGGCCGATCAACTTCGCGGCTTTAACCTGGATAAAGCGAAAGAGATTCTGGATGCCGCGGGATACAAGGATACCGATAACGACGGTATTCGGGAGGACGCCGCGGGCAATCCGCTCTCGTTCCGTTTTATCGCCATCGCAGACAAGACGGAGGATCAGAAATGCGCGCAGATTTTTGCGAGCGGCTGTAAGGAGATCGGCATCGACATCAAGATCGAGACCATGGATCGCGGCGCGACGTACGATGTCGTCGCGATGCTCGACTACGATATGTATTTCGACGGCTGGGGCACGGATATCTTTGTCTCTTCCGGATTCGGTATTCTGGCGTCATCCTCGATCGAAACCGGTATCAACGATGTCCAGTACTCCAGCGCGGAATACGACGAACTGTACAACCAGCTGAAGACGGAGACCGACGAAGCGAAGAGCATCGATTTGGCGGTTGCGCTGCAAAAGATTCTCTACCGCGACCTGCCTTACATCTTCATCGTTTACGACAACAATATTCAGGCCTATCGCTCGGATCGGTGGACCGGGGTTGAGATCATTCCAAGCAACGGCGGCAGTTATTTTTATAACGGCTCCATTGTGAATTATCTCAACATTAAGCCGGTTTAACGCATACGATCAAGCCGACGGCTGAACCCGGTTCAGTCGTCGGCTTTTCAGAATCTTTTTTCTCGCGGAGGAAGCAAAATGCGAAATAAGCATCTTCTGAATAAACTTCTGTTTGCGGTGGTTACGGTCCTGGCTGTGTTGGTCTTCAATTATTGGCTGTTCCGCATTATGCCGGGCGACCCGCTTGCCATGGTTGCCCGCAACCCGAAAGCGACGCCCGAGATGCTGGAGGGCATCAAGCGCTTTTACGGATTGGACAAGCCGTGGTACACGCAGTTTTTCCTGTATTTCAAGAATCTGTTTACGGGGGATCTCGGCACCTCATTTATCTACAAAGCACCGGTGGCAACGGTCATCGGCGGACGCGTCTGGCCGACCGTGCTGCTGCTAATGGTGGCGGAGGTGATCTCCATGACCAGCGGCATCTTTCTGGGTGTCCTGTCGGCGTGGAAACGCGGAACCAAGCTGGATGTCGCGGCGCTCAGCTTTTCGCTGGTGACCTACGCGATGCCGACGTTCTGGCTCGGCATGATTTTGGTAGCGGTATTCTGCGTAGCGCTCAAGTGGCTGCCTACTTCGCTGATGGTGACGCCGGGCGCAATCTTTTATACCGAATGGGATAGAATCGCCGATGTTATAAGGCACATGATTCTGCCCGCTTTCACCATGGGTATTGTGCTGCTGGGCGATTACGCGCTGACGATGCGCAACACCATGACCGACGTCCTGAGCGAAGATTACATGACGACCGCCCGGGCAAAGGGGTTCTCGCAAGGGTATCTTCTTCGCCGCCATGCCATGCCGAACGCCATGCTGCCGATGGTAACTATCATCGCGATGAACCTCGGTCTTGTGGTGGGCGGCGCGATACAAATCGAGACGATATTCTCGTGGCCGGGCCTTGGAAACCTGACATATCAAGCGCTCACCGCCCGAGACTACCCGCTGCTGCAGGGCCTCTTTTTAATCATCACGATCAGTGTCGTTCTGGCCAATCTCATTGCGGATCTGACCTACAGCCTCATCGATCCGCGCGTGCGGAATTAGGGGGGCGGCGGTATGGATTCGGTCAAATGGGTCGCCCGGAAACAAAAAACAAAAGAGTTTTTTCAGATACTGGTCAAAAACAAAATGGCGCTTACCGGCGCAATCATTTTGGTGTTCTTCACACTGATGGCCATCTTTGGACCGATGCTGATGCCGTTTACGCAGCTCGACATCGGCGAGGTGGAGGACATGCTGCTGCCGCCCTCCCGCGAACACTGGCTCGGCACCGACGACATGGGCCGCGACGTAATGGCAAACCTCGTCAACGGCGCGCGCATCTCGATGCTCATCGGCTTTCTGTCGACGCTGCTGTCCATGGTCATCGGCACATTGATCGGGCTCGCAGCCGGATTCTTCGGCAAGGCGGTCGACGCAATCCTGATGCGCATCACCGACTTCTTTCTGGTGCTGCCGTGGCTGCCGCTCATGATGGTGCTGGCCGCGATTCTCGGCACCAATATCTGGAACATCCTCTTCGTCATTGGTATCACCAGCTGGGCGGGCACGGCGCGCGTCGTGCGGGCACAGACGCTCTCAGTTCGCGAACGGACATTCGTGGAGCGAACGGTCTCGATCGGCGCGAACAACGGGCATATCATTCTGCATCATATTTTGCCCAACGTCTTTCCGCTCGTGTTTGCCAACACCGTGCTGGTAGCGGCCGGGGCCATCATCTCGGAGACATCCCTGAGCTTTCTCGGTCTCGGCGACCCGTCACAGTCAAGCTGGGGCATGATGCTGCACTACGCCTTTGCGGGCGGCGCGGCGAATTCGGGCGCCTACTGGTATTTTCTGCCGCCGGGCATCTGCGTTGTACTGGTCGTGCTGGCGTTTACGCTGACCGGATACGCGTTCGATGAAGTCATGAACCCGAAACTGAGAGAGAGGTGACGGCGATGAAATTATTGGAAGTCAACCATCTCCAAACCTATTTCACGATCCAGAAAGGCACCGTGAAAGCGGTCGACGACATCAGTTTTTCGCTCGATTACGGCGAGGCGCTGGGTCTGGTCGGCGAGAGCGGCTGCGGCAAGACGACGTCGGCGCTGTCCATCGCCAATCTGCTGCCCAAGGAGGGAAGCGTCGTCGGCGGCGAAATTCTGCTCGAGGGCAAGAACATCGCGGGGCTGCCGGAACGGGAGATCAACCGGTACCGCTGGCGCGATGTATCCATCGTGTTTCAAGGCGCGATGAACGCGCTGAATCCGGTGCTCACCGTCGGAAACCAGATCGCCGAGGCGATCGTGCTGCACGAAAAATGCAGTTTAAAGGAAGCGAACAGGCGCGCCGCGGAACTGCTGGAGTTTGTCGAGATTCCCGGCAGCCGGTGCCGCAACTACCCGCACGAGTTTTCGGGCGGCATGCGGCAGCGCGTGATGATCGCGATGGCGCTGGCCTGCTCGCCGAAACTGGTGATCGGCGACGAGCCCACCACCGCGCTCGACGTCATGGTGCAGGCGCAGATCTTAAGCCTGTTTGAAAAGCTGCGCCGCGAGTTTAAGATGGGGCTGATTCTTATCACGCACGACTTGGCAATTTTAAGCGAGACCTGCGACCGCATCGCGGTGATGTACGCCGGGCGCATCGTCGAGACCGGCACGATCGCCGACATCTTCGAGCGCACCGAGCACCCCTACACCAAGATGCTGATCGCCTGTTTCCCGCGCGTCGGCGCAGAAAAACTGATTCCGGAGGGCATCCCCGGCACGATTCCGAATATGCTGGATCCGCCGGAGGGCTGCGCGTTTCATCCGCGCTGTCCCAGCTGCACCGAGAACTGCAAAACCGCGATACCAGCGATGATACAGACCGGTCCGCAGCACTTCACCGCCTGCCACAGAGTCCTGTCGGGAGGTGTGAGATGAGCAACGTTGTCGATGTCAAGGATCTGGAAGTCGTTTTTCAGCTGAAGGACGGCATGTTCAAGGAGAAGAAGCAGCTCTGCGCGCTGGATGGCGTCAGCTTCTCGATCCCCGAGGGGGATATCCTTGCGCTGGTCGGCGAGAGCGGAAGCGGCAAGACCACCACCGGAAAGGCGATTCTGCAACTGGTGCGCCCGACCGCGGGCACCATCGATTTCTACGGCGAGCAGCTGGATTACGACAACAAAAAGCAGCTGCACGACTTCCGCTTGAAAGCCCAGATGATCTATCAGGATCCCTATCAGTCGCTCAACCCGCGCGACGTTATTGGTGACATCGTCGCCGAGCCGCTCGACGTCAACGGGCTGGTCTCCGACGTGAAGGAGCGCGAAACGCGCGTGATCGAGGCGCTTGAAAATGCCGGTATGACGCCGGCGCGCGACTATCTCCGCCGCTACCCGTACGAGCTGTCGGGCGGGCAACGCCAGCGCGTCGTCATCGCGAGCACCATGATTCTGAAACCGAAGTTTGTGGTCGCGGACGAACCGGTATCGATGCTCGACGCGTCGATCCGCACCGGTATTCTGCGGCTGATGTTAAAAATGCGCGACGAAAACGCGCTGTCCTATCTGTTCATCACCCACGATCTGTCGCTCGCGTGGCTGCTGGCCAACCGCATCGCGATCATGTATCTCGGCCGCATCGTCGAGATCGGGCGCGCCGATGAGATCATCGCGCACGGACAACACCCCTACACCCGCGCGTTGATTGAGATCATGCCGGTCGCGGGGAAGGTTCGCACCGGTGAG
>JAVBVJ010000107.1:0-10619 GCA_031554355.1 Oscillospiraceae bacterium | reverse complement strand
TCAGGATGGAGTCGACTTCGTCGACGATCACGAAGTGATGGCCGCGCTGCACCATCTCGGACACGTCGTAGACGAGGTTGTCGCGCAGATAGTCGAAGCCGAACTCGTTGTTGGTGCCGTAGGTGATGTCGGCGGCGTAGGCGATGCGGCGGTCCTCGGCGTTGATGCCGTTGACGATCAGGCCGACCGTCAGTCCCAAAAACGTGTAGACCTTGCCCATCCACTCGCTGTCGCGGCGGGCGAGGTAGTCGTTGACGGTGACGACGTGCACGCCTTTTTCGGACAGCGCGTTCAGGTAGGCGGGCAGCGTGGCGGTCAGCGTTTTACCCTCGCCGGTCTTCATCTCGGCGATCATGCCCTGATGCAGGACGATACCGCCCGTAATCTGGACGGGGAACGGCTTGGTGCCTAAGACGCGCCAGGCGGCCTCGCGGCAGACAGCGAAGGCGTCGGGCAGGATGTCGTCCAGCGTCGCGCCGTCGGCGAGCCGGGCTTTCAGCTTCGGCGTCATCGCGGTGAGTTCGTCGTCGGTCATCGCGGCGTAGGTCGATTCGAGCGCCAGCACTTTCTGTGAGACGGGATCTATTTTTTTCAACGCTTTCGCGCCGGGTGTACCGAACAGTTTTTCAACAATTCCCATTTTAGCCAACCTTTTACTATCATTTACAATCTAAGTAATTTTACAACCGTACAGGGTCCTTGTCAAATGAACGATAATTATTATATACCGCTATGAATTGAAACAACATTGTGGTATACTATTTTCTGGTTTAAGAAAACGTTAAGGAGACTATTATGGAGTATTCACATGAAGTAGAACGCATGTGTACGGTCGCGAAAGGCCCCAAGCATGGTCCTGCTCCGATTCCCGAAGAGGGAAAATGGGTCAAAGCCTACGAAGTGAAAGACATCGCGGGTCTGTCGCACGGTGTCGGCTGGTGCGCGCCGCAGCAGGGCGCCTGCAAACTGACGCTGAACGTCAAGGACGGCATCATCGAGGAAGCGCTGGTCGAGACCATCGGCTGTACCGGCATGACCCACTCGGCGGCGATGGCGGCCGAGGTGCTGCCCGGCAAAACGATTCTGGAAGCGCTGAACACCGACTTAGTTTGTGACGCCATCAACGTCGCGATGCGCGAGATCTTCCTGCAGCTGGCTTACGGCCGCACACAGACAGCGTTTTCCGAGGGCGGCCTGCCGGTCGGCGCATCGCTGGAGGATCTGGGCAAAGGCCTTCGCTCGCAGATCGGCACCATGTTCGCGACGACAAAAAAAGGTGTGCGTTATCTCGAGATGACTGAGGGATACGTCGTGTCGCTGGCGCTGGACGAGCGTGGCGAAATTATCGGCTACCAGTTCTGCAAGGTCGGCAAAATGCTGGAAGACATCCGCCACGGCGTCAGCCCGAACGAGGCGTATGAGAAGAATATCGGCGTCTACGGACGGTATGAGAACGCGGCCAAGTACATTGACCCGCGTGAAGAATAAGGAGGAATCAACCATGGCAAGTTTTGAAGGCAAAGACAGAAGAATGGCCAAAATCGATGATTTCCTCAAGGCGAACGGATTTGAGTCGATGGAGCAGTGCAAACAGCTCGCGGAAGACAAAGGAATCGATGTCGAGGCCATTGTGAAGGGCGTTCAGCCCATCGCGTTCGACAACGCCGTCTGGGCGTACACGCTCGGCGTGGCATTGGCGCTGAAAAAAGGCGGCAAGGCGGCGGACAAGGCCGCGGAGGCGATCGGCGAAGGCCTCGAGAGCTTCACGATCCCGGGCTCGGTCGCGGAACAGCGCAACGTCGGTCTGGGGCACGGCAATCTCGGCGCGATGCTGCTGCGCGAGGAGACCAACTGTTTCGCGTTTCTCGCGGGACACGAGAGCTTTGCGGCGGCGGAAGGCGCGATCGGCATCGCCCGCACCGCGAACAAGGCCCGCAGAAAACCGCTGCGCGTCATCCTGAACGGTCTCGGCAAGGACGCCGCCTATATTATTTCCAGAATCAACGGGTTTACCTACGTTGAGACCGAGTACAACTATTTTACCGGTGAGCTGAAAGTGGTTGAGGAGATCGCGTTCTCCGAGGGCGAGCGCGCCGCGGTCCGCTGCTACGGCTCCGACGACGTCAACGAGGGCGTCGCGATCATGCGCATGGAGAAAGTCGACGTCTCGATCACGGGCAACTCGACCAACCCGGTGCGGTTCCAGCACCTGGTCGCCGGCACCTACAAAAAGTGGGCGAACGAAAACGGACGCTCCTACTTCTCGGTCGCCTCGGGCGGCGGCACCGGCAGAACGCTGCACCCCGACAACGTCGCAGCGGGCCCCGCGTCCTACGGCCTGACCGACAGCCTCGGCCGCGTCCACGGCGACGCGCAGTTCGCGGGATCCTCCTCGGTTCCGGCGCACGTCGAGATGATGGGCCTGATCGGTATGGGCAACAACCCCATGGTCGGCGCGACGGTGGCCTGCGCGGTCGCGGTCAGCGAGGCGCTGAAATAGCAAAAAGCGATCAATAGAAAAAACGCGGTCATCCGACCGCGTTTTTTGATGTCTATTTTGCGATATTCACAGCAGGAAGATGTTGTTCTCCTTGCAGACGGCGCGCATGGCTTCGGGCCAGACGGAGGCCTGCACCTCGCCGATGTGCGCCTTTTTCAGCATCAGCATACAAAGCCGGGACTGGCCGATGCCGCCGCCGACGGTGTAGGGGAGTTCGCCGGCCAGCAGCGCGGCGTGGAAGGGGAGCTGCGCGCGCTCGGGGCAGTTGCGCAGCTCGAGCTGTCGGCGCATGGCGTTTTCGTCGACGCGGATCCCCATGCTGGACAGCTCGAACGAGCGGCCGAGAACGTCGTTCCAGACCAGAATGTCGCCGTTCAGCGACCAGTCGTCGTAGTCGGGTGCGCGGCCATCGTGCGGCTTTCCGCTTTTCAGCGCGCCGCCGATCTGCATCAGAAAAACGCTCTGTTTCTCCTTGCAGATCGCGTCCTCGCGCTGTTTTGGGGTCCGTTCCGGCCAGGTGTCCTCCAACTCCTGCGCGGTGACGAAAAAGATGTCGTCGGTCAACGGGTAATCGACGGAGGGGAACTCGTAACAGGCGGTGCGCGCGGTCTGTTTGATCGCGTCGTAGATGTCCTCGACAATGCGCATCAGGTATGTCTCGTTGCGCTGCTCCTTCGTGATGACCTTCTCCCAGTCCCACTGGTCGACGTAGACCGAGTGGATACTGTCGAGTTCCTCGTCTCGGCGGATCGCGTTCATGTCGGTGTACAGCCCCTCGCCGGGATTGAAGCGGTAGTAGCCGAGCGCCCAGCGCTTCCATTTCGCGAGGGAATGCACGATCTGCACATCGCAGCCCGCGCTCGGGATATCGAAGGTTACGGCGCGCTCGACGCCGTTTAAATCGTCGTTGAGACCGGAATTATTCTGGACGTACATCGGCGCGGAGACGCGCTGTAAGTTGAGCGCGACCGCGAGGTAACGCTCGAAGTTATCCTTGATGATCTTGATGCCGCGCTGCGTCTCGCGCGGGTCCAGTTTGGCGTGGTAGTTCTTCGGAAGATACAGGTTTTCCATTCAATTACTCCGGTTTCATTTGCGTTTTGGTGGGGACAGGCGCGTGGGCTTATTTTTGGAACACAGAATCTGGACAATGGCGGCGAGGATGATAACCAGCGCGATGACGATGCCGCAGTGCATGAAGAACTCGGCCGGGAGAATCTCGATTACGGGGTCGACGGCGGGATCGAACCACCACAGTTCGTTGGAGAAAAACACGTTATGAAACAAAATAAATGCCGACGAAAAATCAATCGCCATAAACCCGAGCAGCGCGACGGGCAGCGCCAGCGTCGTGATGCCGGAGACCCGCAGCACCGCGCGGCTGTTTTTCCGAATAAGGAACAGCGCGACAAAATAAATCACAATTGAAATAAGGCCTGCAACATAGAACCCGTTAAAGACCACCTTAACATCGGCGAAGTGCTGCGCGCCGCTTTCAGAGAAAGCGAGGTCGGGCAGCACGAATGGGATGTTCTTGAACGGGGAGAGATAATCCATGACGGCGTGGTAGTTGCGCAGGATCACCTCGGTGCTAAGGCCGGTTATCTCGGGGATTTTGAGCAACCGGACGTCGATGCGGTAGATCGCGTCAAACAGATGTATCAGCGCGAGCCCGACGGCGATGGCGCCGATGATCGACAGAATACCGAGAAAGATGCCCAGTATCAATGCCGGGAGTTTCTTCATGGGATGTCCTTTCTCTGCGAAAACACACAGCCGCAATAGTTTTGCCGGTAGAGATCATATTCTTCCGCGAGCGCGACGGAGCGCCCGTATCCATTCTTTTTCTTGAAGTCGGCGGGCAGCCAGCGAACGGGGTACTGCAGCGCGAGGGATTGCCCGATCTCGTTGAGGACGGCGGCGTTTTTGCGCGGACTGACCGACAGCGTCGTCGCAAACCAGCGAAAACCGTGCCGCGCCGCGTAATCGGCGGTGCGCTCCAATCGAAGCCGGAAGCAGACGGCGCAGCGTTCTCCTCCCTCGGGGAGAGCCTCCAACCCCCTTACGGCGGCGAGAAAAGCGCTGTTGTCGTAATCCGCGTCGACGAACGGAACGGCGGGGTAGACGGTCTCCAACAGCCGGATTTGCTCGGATTTCCGGTGCAGGTACTCTTTTTCGGGCATAATATTGGGATTGCAGTAAAACACGGTTACCTGAAAATGCCGCGCCAGCAGTTCGATGACCGAGGAGGAACATACCGCGCAGCAGCTGTGCAGCAACAGCGGTTCGCGGTCGGTTTTCAGTTCGGCGAATACTTTTTCGGTTTCCTTGTAATAATTCATTTGTACCGACAGTCTTAATTTGACAAATTTAGAAGATAAGCTATATTATATCACAGTGTTTTAATCCGATACAACACCTGTTCATCTATCAAAAACTGCAGAGCTGTGTTATAATAAACAGGATTTACAGTTCCGCCGCGCGAGGAGAGTTAAAATGACAGACCAAAATATAAACGGTACAAGCGCCGACAAAGATGACGACATCAACGCATTTCTGAGAGAGGTGCGTCAGAGCGGCGTTCTGGCCGGCTCCGGTACCACAAAGACCGAGGACAAACCCGCGGAGAAACCCGCCGACCGGGGGCCCGATTCCGGCGCCGTAAAGTCCGATATTGTCCTGTTCAGCAATGCGGACGATAAGACGACGGTTTTTAACAAGGCGAGCGGCACAAAACCGAAAGAGACGCCGGCTAAAGCCGCCCGCGAATCGAAACCGCAGGAGAAATCCGCCGCGCCGAAAAACAGTAACGCAAAAAAAGCCGAGCAAAAGAAGAAGGCCGAGCAGATAAAAGCCAACAGAAGCGGAAGCGACGACGCCGGCGGCAACAAAAAGAAAAACAGGAAGAAAAAGAACGGCAGATCCCCGTGGTGGGCGGTGCTGCTGCGCATCATTCTGTATTTGTTCTGCTTTTTTTTGATCTGCGGCTGCGTGCTCGCGCTGGTGGTCACCATGTATCTTGGCAAGGTGACCGGCGAGGACGAAGATCTGCTGGATCTGAACCAGATCAAGCTCAGTTACGCCACCGTTATTCTGTATAACGATCTGGAAACGGGCGAGGTTGTCGAGCTCGACCGCATCTACCAGAACGAGAATCGTATCTGGACGAACTTCGAGGAGTTCCCGGAGCACCTGATCGACGCGGTGGTCGCGTCGGAGGACCAGCGCTTCTGGGATCACAAAGGCGTCGATATCAAGAGAACAACCGCAGCCTTCCTGAACCTGGCGCTGCAGGAGGTGGGCCTGCCCTCCCTTTGGTCGAACGCACAGGGCGGATCGACGCTGACGCAACAGCTGGTCAAAAACATCACACAGGAAAAAGAGGCGGCCGGGTTTGACGGCATCCTGCGCAAGATCCGCGAGATCTACCGTGCCTACCAGCTCGAAAAGCGATTCACCAAGGATCAGATACTGGAAGCCTATCTTAACACCTTTAACGTCGGCAGTCAGGTCGCCGGCATCGAGGCGGGCGCCAATTACTATTTCGGAAAGACCACCAAGGAGCTGACGACCGCGGAATCCGCCGCGATCGTCTGTATCACGAAGTACCCGCTGCTGTACGACCCGTTCATCGATCCGGAACAAAATAAGTATCAACGCGAGAACGTCGTCCTGTGGCTGATGAACCAACAGGGATTGTTGACCGAAAGCGAGTACCAGGCGGCATTGGAGGAGAGTGCGGGCTTTGTGTTCGACGAGCCGCACAGCTACTCCGCGACCAATATCGGCTACATCTCCAGCTGGTTTACAGACTATGTCATCGACAGCGTTCTGAAAGATCTCGTCGACATTGCCGGGTACACGCAGGAGGAGGCCAGCGATCTGCTCTGGAACGGCGGGCTGCGCATCTACACCACCTATAACCCGAAAATTCAGGCCGCGGTCGAAGCCGCCGCCTACAATATGGACATCTGGCCCGACCTGGAGCTGATCGAGGAGGGTGACGATGAGGCCGGGGAGAACGGCGAAAACATCGGCGAGCCCAAAGCGAACCAGATTCAGGGCGCGATTGTCGTCATGGATTATCAGGGGCAGGTACTCGGCCTCGCGGGCGGCATCCGCGAGAAGACCGAGAGCCGCGGACTGAACCGCGCATACGATTCCTTCCGCCAGACGGGTTCCGCGATGAAACCGATCGGCGCGTACGCCCCCGCGATCGAATACAACAACAACGTGACGTTCTCGACACTGTTTGCGGATGCGCCGAGCGAGGTGATCAACGGCTCGGAGTGGCCGCGAAACTACGACTGGACCTACGGCAATCCCGTGACGGTCTATGAAGGCATCTACCGCTCGCTGAACACGACCGCCGTGTTTACGCTGAAGATGATCGGGTACGAGGTCGCCTACGACTTTGTGCGGACCAATCTGGGCGTGACGTCGCTGACAGAAGACGACCGCGCGCTGGGTCCGATGGCGCTGGGCAGCCTGAGCATCGGCATCTCACCGGTGGAACTGTGCGCTGCCTACGCGGTGTTCGGCAACGACGGCACCTACAACGAGCCGCACTGCTACACATTGGTGCTGAACACGCGCGACGAGACGGTCATCGACAAGACAAAATCCATCGCGAGAAACAAGGCGATCAGCCCGCAGACGGCGCTGATTATGAACCGCCTGCTGCAGGGTGTTATGCGTGTCGGTACCGGCACCAACGCGCGCCCGTCCGGTCAGGATCTGCCGTATGCAGGAAAATCCGGCACGACCTCCGACAACAAGGATTTCTGGTTTGTCGGATTTAACCCGTACTATCTGTGCACGGTTTGGGAGGGGTACGATCAGCCCGAGTACATGCGCCGCCCGAGTGTCCACCACACACAGCGCGCGTTCAAACAGATCATGACGGAGATCTGCGCCGATCTGGAGTACAAGGATTTCCCGTCCGATGTCGAGGGGATTGTGACTGCTGCTTTCTGTCTGGACTCCGGAGATCTCGCCGGGCCGGGCTGCGGGCGGACGATGCGCGGATACTATAAGGCGGGCACCGCTCCTGCCACGGTCTGCGATCCGGCCCAGCACCCCGCGCCGGTGGTGCAACCCTAGTTTTATTAGCTAATCCGCTTGTCGGAACAATAAGAATCGCTGATACGACAATTTAGAAATAAATTAAAACAATCAAAAAAGAATCGGAAGCATCCGGTTCTTTTTTGTTATGAAATGGCGACAAAACAGACGAAATTTAACAATTGTGTAGTATAATTAATGCGTTTACAGTTCCGCCGCGCGAGGAGAGTTAAAATGACTGACAAAAATATAAACGGTACAAACGCCGACAAAGATGACGACATCAACGCATTTCTGAAAGAGGTGCGTCAGAGCGGCGTCCTTGCCGATCCCGAACCCGCAAAGATCGAGCGCAAACCGCCGGAGAAACCCGCCGACCGCAATCCGGATTCCGCCGCCATGAATTCCGACATCGTTCTGTTCAGCAACAACGGCGACAAGACAACGGTCTTCAACGAGACGAACGGCGCGAAACCGAAGGAAACGCCGGACAAACCTGAGCGTTCCGAAAAACCGCCGAAGAAATCCATCGCATCGAAAAACGGCAACGCAAAAAAGCCCGAGCAAAAGAAAAAGGCCGAGCAGATAAGTGCCAACAGAAACGGAGAAGACGGCGGTAACAAAAAGAACACCGAGAAAAAAGATCGTGAAAAGGCTTCCTGGTGGTCGGTGCTGCTGCGCGTTATTCTATATGCGTTCTGCTTCTTCGTTGTATGCGGCTGTGCGCTCGCGCTTGTGGTTACGTTATATTTGGGTAAAGTGACCGGTGATGACGAGGATCTGCTGGATCTGAACCAGATCAAGCTCAGCTACGCCACCGTCATCCTGTACAACGACCCCGAGACCGGCGAAATCGTCGAGCTCGACCGCATCTACCAGAACGAAAACCGCATCTGGACGAACTTCGAGGAGTTTCCGCAGCATCTGATCGATGCGATTGTAGCGTCGGAGGATCAACATTTTTGGGAGCACAAGGGCGTCGATGTTAAGAGAACGGCGGGCGCGTTTATGAATTTTGCGCTACAGGAGATGGGATTACCGACGATCAGAGAAGGGTCTTTCGGCGGATCGACACTGACACAGCAGCTGGTCAAGAACCTCACGCAGGAAAAGGAGGCGGACGGTTTTGACGGTGTTCTGCGTAAGATCCGCGAGATCTACCGCGCCTACCAACTCGAAAAGCGATTCACCAAGGATCAGATACTGGAAGCCTATCTAAACACCTTTAACGTCGGCAGTCAGGTCGCCGGCATCGAGGCGGGCGCAAACTATTATTTCGGGAAGACGACAGCGGAATTGACGGTCGCAGAGTCCGCCGCGATCATCTGTATCACGAAGTATCCGCTGCTGTACGACCCGTTTATAGACCCGGAAGAAAACAAGTATCAGCGCGAAAACGTCGTGCTGTGGCTGATGAACCAACAAGGCCTGCTGACCGAGAGCGCATACAAAGCGGCGCTGGAAGAAAGCGCGGGCTTTGTGTTCGACGAGCCGCGCACCTTCTCAGCGACCAACACCGGCGTCTCAAGCTGGTTTGCGGACTATGTCATCGACAGTGTCTACAAAGGTCTTATCGAGATCGCCGGATATACCGAGAAGGAGGCCAACGATCTGCTCTGGAACGGTGGGCTGCGCATCCTTACCACAATGGACCCGAAGATTCAGGCCGCGGTCGAAGCCGCCGCCTACAATATGGACATCTGGCCCGAGCTGGAGCTGATCGAGGAGGGCGACGACGAGGCCGGGGAGAACGGCGAAAACATCGGCCAGCCCAAAGCGAACCAGATTCAGGGCGCAATCGTTGTCATGGATTATCAGGGGCAGGTGCTCGGCATCGCGGGCGGTATCCGAGAGAAGACCGAAAGCCGCGGGCTGAACCGCGCCTACGATTCCTACCGCCAGACGGGTTCCGCGATGAAACCGATCGGCGTGTACGCCCCCGCGATCGAGTACAACGAAAACGTGACGTTTTCGACTTACCTTGCGGACGCACCGAGCGAGGTGATCAACGGCAGGGAGTGGCCGCAGAACTACAACGATGCCTACGGCAACGGTGTGACGATCTACGAGGGCATCTACCGCTCACTGAACACCACCGCGGTTTTCACGTTGAAGATGATCGGCTACGAGGTCGCGTTCGACTTCGTGCAGTCCAATTTGGGCGTGACGACGCTGACAGAAGACGACCGCGCGCTGGGCCCGATGGCGCTGGGCAGCCTGAACATCGGTATGTCGCCGGTGGAGCTGTGCGCCGCCTACGCGATCTTCGGCAACGACGGCACCTACACCGAACCGCACTGCTACACATTGGTGCTGAATACGCGCGACGAGACGATCATCGACAAAACGAAATCCATCGCGAGAAACAAGGCGATCAGCCCGCAGACCGCGCTGATTATGAACCGCTTGCTGCAGGGGGTTGTGCGCGTCGGAACCGGAACCGCTGCGCGCCCGTCCGGTCAGGATCTGCCGTATGCCGGAAAATCCGGCACGGCGTCGGAGAACAGGGATTTCTGGTTTGTCGGTTTCAACCCGTACTATCTGTGCACGGTCTGGGAAGGATATGATCAGCCCCAGTACATGAGACACCCGGGCGTTCATCACAGCCAGCGCGCTTTCAGACAGATCATGACGGAGATCTGCGCCGATCTGGAGTACAAGGATTTCCCGTCCGACGTCGAAGGAGTTGTGACCGCGACGTTCTGTCTGGATTCGGGGGATCTCGCCGGGCCGGGCTGCGGGCGGACGATGCGCGGGTACTACAAGACGGGCACCGCGCCGACCACGGTCTGCAACCCTGCGCAGCATCCCCCGCCGGTGGTATAACCCTAGTCAAATACAGCGTGAAACTCGTTTTGGTGCAAAAAAACCCGGCAATAGATGCCGGAAATACGAGTCAAAAAAGAACCGGAATGTGCACAGAACCAGAAAAAATGGACATTGAATAAAAAAGCCACCGGGCGTAGGATAAAAACTACAAACGGAGGTTTTTTTATGTCAAGCAAAAAAGGAATAAAACATTATCCCGAAACGCTAAAAGCACAGATTCGAACAG
>JAVBVJ010000019.1:0-8958 GCA_031554355.1 Oscillospiraceae bacterium | reverse complement strand
ATGATGCCGGCGTCGCGCAGATCCTTGAGGCCCTCGGTCTTTTTGCGAACCTCCTCGGCGCTCAGTCTCAGCATCTTGTTGCGCGCGCTGCGGATCGTGGTTTTCGGCGGGGTGTGGGCGCGGTATCCGGGCTCCATGTCGTGCAGCGCGGCGCGGTAGTCCTTCTCGCTGTCCGCGATGTGTTCCCCCGGCTCGCAGAGATGCGCGTCCGCGGCGTTCTGCTGCGCGGACGGCGCTCTGGTCGGCGTTCGGGTGCCGGTATACGTCGCCGGTCTTCCCGCGGCGGCATTGTAGGGCTGGTAGGTCGGCTGCTGCGCCTTGCCGACCGGGGCGTTCTGCGTCCTGTAATACTGCTGCTGACCCTGTGCGGTATAGCCGGCGGACTCCCCCTGTTTATTTTTGGCTTTCATCGCCGCCGAGAAGATGTTGACGGCGACGACAGCAACAACGATAATAATCCAAACTGCTCCCATTGGGTACTCCTTCCGAGATGTCGGTTATATCTCTATTATACACCAAAAAAGCAAGCAGGTAAACGCTACATCGCGTCGGGTGCGGAAATTTTTAGAAACGCGAGCACGTTGCGCAACACCTGGCGCGTCGCGGCGCACAACGCGGTTCTCGCCTCGCGCAGCGGCGCGTCGCTCTCCTTGACGCGGCAGTTGGTGTAGAATTTGTGGAACACGGTCGCGAGATCGACCGCGTACCGCGTGATTCTCGAAGGTTCGCGCTCGCGGCCCGCCGCCGCGATCTCGACCGGCAGCATCGACAGCTGGCGGATCAGCGCGCGCTCGTCGTCGGTCGTCAATTGGCCGCCGTCCACCGCGCCGAAGCCCACGGTCTTGAAGCCCTCCGATTCCAGCGCCTTGAGGATGCTGCAGATGCGGGCGTGGGCGTACTGGACGTAGTACACGGGGTTGTCGCTGCTCTGTTTCACGGCCTGGTCGAGGTCAAAATCGAAGTGGCTCGTGTACTCGCGCAGGTTGAAGTAAAAGCGCGCCGCGTCGACCGGAATCTCCTCGAGCAGCGTCGTCAATGTGATCGCTTTGCCCGTCCGCTTGCTCATGCGCACCGGCTGACCGTCGCGCACGAGGTTCACCATCTGCATCAGCACCACCTCGAGGCGGTTGCCGTCGATACCGATGGCGTCCATCGCCCCCTTCAGCCGCGCGACGTGGCCGTGGTGGTCGGCGCCCCAGACATTAATGACGGTGTCGAACCCGCGGGTGACAAATTTGTTGTAGTGATACGCGATGTCGACGGCAAAATAAGTGTAAAAGCCGTTGGATTTGACCAATACCTCGTCCTTGTCGCCGCCGAATTCGGTCGCCTTATACCACACCGCGCCGTCGAGCTCGTAGGTGTGTCCCCGCTCAGCCAGTTTGTCGACAATCGCCGCGACACAGCCGTCGCGGTGCAGGGTGCTCTCGAGAAACCAGATGTCGTAATCGACGCGGTATTCGCTGAGCACCGCCCGCATCTGCTCGATGTTGCGCGGCAGCGCGAACGCGACCAGCGCGTCGCAGCGCGCTTCGCTGTCGGCGGAGACCAGCGCATCGCCGTGGCTTTTGGCGTACTGTTTCGCCAGCGCCGCGATATCCTCGCCCTGATAGCCGTCCTCGGGAAACGCGATGTCGCTGCCGTACAGCTGTAAGTACCGCGCCTCGAGCGATTTCCCGAATTTCGCGATCTGGTTGCCGGCGTCGTTGACGTAGAACTCGCGGCACACCTCGTGCCCCGACCACGCGAGCGCCTCGGCGATACAGTCGCCCAATACGCCGCCGCGCGCGTTGCCGAGATGCATCGGGCCGGTCGGATTGGCCGACACGAACTCGACCATCACTTTTTTCCCGGCGCCGCTGTCGGTGCGGCCGAAATCGCCGCCGTCCGCGAGCACCGCGTCGACCATCCTCCCGTAACAAGCGGGGCTTAAAACAAAGTTGATGAATCCCGGGCCCGCGACCGAGACGCTGTTGAAGCTGTCGCTCAACCGGATGTGCCGCACCAGCAGCTCGGCGGCGGCGCGCGGCGCCATGCGCAGCGTCTTCGCGCCCTTAAACGCGATGTTGACCGAAAAATCGCCGTTGCGGCTGTCGGCGGGCATCTCGACGTCGTAGTCGGACCTGTCCGCCGCGGGCAGATCGCCCGCGGCCTGCGCGGCCGCAAAGGCGTCGTCGATGATCTGTTGTACCGCCAGTTTCGCGGCGGTGATGGTGTCATGCATGGGGCGGAACCTCCCGGACGTTGATGTTCAGTTCGTTGACGGACAATGTGTTCGCGTTGACGTCGAGCGTGTACCGCAGCCGGAGATCGCCGCCGTCCGCGCCGAGCTCGTTCTCGATGCGGTCGGCCGAGATACCGATGTTCAGGTTGCCGTAGCCGGTGTCGTAGTGGCACAGATGCCGCTGGCCCTTTTCGATAATCAGGCGGGCGTTGCTGCTGCCCTTGCGCGAGATCGTGGCCCGCGCCTGATCCTCGATCATCAGTGTCGTGATGTCGCCGTCGAAGCCGGTGGCCGCCGTCTCTTTGTAGCGGATGTAGTCGACGCCGTCGCGCCGGAAATAGTCGCCGATCGTCGACAGCGTCATGCTGTCCGAGCGGTCGCCGTCGTTCTGGTTTCCGTGGATCGTGATCAGATAATCGGTCATGCCGTTCCCTCCGTAAAGCAAGGATGCACATGGATCGTGTCGAGCGGAACGTGGAGCATCTTGCCCGCCAGTTTTTTGCCCAAAAACATCTCGGCGACCGCCATAAAGCTTTCGGGGCGGTCGGTCGTGCAGAGCTGGTAGTCCGCCGCGCCCTCCGCCAGCTGCCCGCGCCGCCGCAGCAGTTCGAGCGCCGCCCGCGCCGTCTCACGGCCCGAATCGATCAGCGTGACTTCGGGGCCCATGATGTCGCCGAGCAGCTCCTGAATAATCGGGTAGTGGGTGCAGCCCAGAATCAGCGTGTCGACGCCCGCCGCCTGCAGCGGCGCGAGATCGCCCTCCGCGACCATCTTCGTCACGGGGTTGCCGCGGTCGACGTACCCCGCCTCAACAAGCGGCACCAGCATCGGGCACGCCTTCTCGACGCAGAGAATCGCGGGGTCGATCGCGTTCAGTGCGCGCTTGAAGGACCCGCTCGCGATCGTGGTTTTGGTGCCGATGACGCCGATTTTTTTGTTGCGCGTCGCCGCGGCCGCCGCGGCCGCCGTCGGGTGGACGACGCCGAGGAACGGCACCGGCATGCGCGCGATAATATCGTCCGGCAGAATCGACGAGATCGTGCCGCACGCCGACACGACGATTTTGACGTCGCGGCTCAGCAGGTAGGAGATGTCGTCGATCGCGAATCGCGTCAGCGTCTCGCGCGTGCGGTTGCCGTAGGGCACCCGCGCCGTGTCGCCGATAAAGACGATGCCCTCGGACGGCGCAAACTGCTGCAGCCACTTCACGGCGGTCAGGCCGCCCAGACCGGAGTCGAAGACCCCGATGACACGATTGTCCACTAAATCTGCTCCTCCATCGCCAAATCCAACAGCTTTTCGACCAGTTCCGCGTAGGTGAATCCCGAGGCAATCAGCATCTTCGGGAACATCGAGATGCTGGTGAAACCCGGGATGGTGTTGACTTCGTTCAGGTAGATGTTGCCGGTCGCCGATTCGAGCAGAAAGTCGATGCGGGCGAACCCGCGGCAGCCCAGCAATAGATACGCCTCGACGGCGGTCTTCTGGATCGCCGCCTGCTGCTGCGGCGTGATGTTCGCCGGAATCAATGTGCGGCTGCGCTCGGAGAGGTACTTCGCCTCGTAGTCGTAAAATACATTCGCCGACAGAATCTCACCGACCACCGAGGCGGTCGGGCGCTCGTTGCCGATCACCGACACCTCGAGCTCCTGCCCGACGACGGTGCGCTCGACCAGAATCTTGTCGTCGTGCTCGAATGCGAGGTCGACGGCGGCGACCAGCGCCGCGCGGTTCTCGGCGCGCGAGATGCCGACCGAGGAGCCCGCGTTGGCGGGTTTGACAAACATCGGGTAGCCGAAGCGCCCCTCCCACCCGGGAATCCTCGCGTCGAGCGACCCGCGCTCAAACGCGGACAGCTGCGCCCACGGCGCCCGCGCGATGCCGTGGTGGTCGAGGATCGTGTTGGTCACCGCTTTGTCCATACAGACGGCGCTCGCCAGTACCCCGCAGCCGACACACGGAATGCCCGACAGCGCGAGCAGACCCTGCACCGTGCCGTCCTCGCCGTTTCTGCCGTGCAGCACCGGAAACACGACGTCAACCGACAGCCATTCGACAGGCCCGCCGGCGTGCAGCAGCCCCAGGCCGCCGTGGACGCGGTCGGGCGACAGGACCGCCGGCGTGCGGTTGCCCGCGTCCGCGGCCCAGCTGCCGTCCCCGATTTTATCGACCGGGCCGGTGTAGCGGAACCACTGCCCGTCTTTTAGAATCCCGACCGGAACCACCTCGAACCGGTCCCGCGGGATGTTGGAAATCACCGATTCCGCGCTGCGCAGCGACACCTCGTATTCGCTCGAAACGCCGCCGAACAGCACGACCGCTCTCTTTTTAATCATAAACCCTCATGCTATAATATAGTCGGCCCGCTTTGTCGGCGGGGCTTTTAGAAATCATAATTGATGTCTATTTTATCATATTCCGCGCGGACTGTAAAAGACTATTTTCGGTTTCCCTTTTATAGATATTGTTTTTGTAATAATATATTTATTGACATTGACGGGACTGAATGGTATAGTTATTTCACCTCTTTGACAGGTTTCTTTTTTTGTGCGCTCATTTTTCGGGACGCGCAGAACCGCAGAGGGAGGCAAACTAATATGGAGGTGCCGAAAGAATGACGGTTAAAATCACCCTGGCTTGCACCGAGTGCAAACAGCGCAATTACGACAAGACCAAAAACAAGAAGAATACACCCGACCGTTTGGAGCTGAACAAGTACTGCCCGTTCTGCCGCAAACACACGGTGCATCGCGAAACAAAGTAGAGAGGAACCGGTATGGCTGAAAGCAAGGAAAAAAAGCCCAGCTTTTTTGCGCGCATCAAGAAGTACTTCCGCGACACGGCCGGCGAGGTCCGCAAGATTGTCTGGCCCACCAGAAAAGCGGTTGTCAACAACACGGTCATCGTGCTGACGACGGTCGTCATCTTCGCGGTCGTGATTTGGGTGCTCGATTTCGGGTTTGCCCAGATTCGCAACGTCCTGATCGATCTTGTCGTGAAAATGGTTGGAGAATAATATGGCCGGTGACGCAAAATGGTATGTGATCCATACCTATTCCGGCTACGAGAACAAGGTCGCGACCAACATCGAGAAGATGGTGGAGAACGGCCGTATGCAGGATATCATTCTGGAGGTCCGCGTGCCGACCGAGACGGTTGTCGAGATCAAGGACAACAAGCGCAAAGAGGTCGAGCGCAAGATTCTTCCCGGCTATGTCCTGATTAAAATGGTGATGACAGACGAGTCGTGGTACGTCGTGCGGAACACCCGCGGCGTCACGGGATTCGTCGGAACCACCACCAAACCCATACCGCTGACGCAAGCCGAAGTCGATAATCTCGGGTTCGAGACCAAGGAGATTATTGTGGACTACGTCGTCGGCGACAACGTGAAGATCGTCGACGGGCCGCTGGCCGGTTTTATCGGCAACGTCGAGGAGATCGACACCGAGAAGCAGAAAGTCAAGCTGAAGGTCTCGATGTTCGGGCGCGAGACAACCGCCGAGCTCGAATTGGGCGAAGTCACCCCCATCTGATCCTGTATTAAAGCGCATGCGCTTTTAAGAGAGGGCGAAATCCGTCCTCGTGGGAGGGACGTAAATATGAAATGCGTTCCCGCGTAAACCACAAATCCGGAGGATAGTAAATGGCACAGAAAGTTACGGGTTACATCAAGTTGCAGATACCCGGCGGCAAGGCGACGCCCGCACCGCCGGTCGGCCCCGCGTTGGGCCAGCACGGCGTGAACATCATGCAGTTCACGAAAGACTTTAACGAGCGCACCAAAAACGACATCGGCACGATCATTCCGGTCGTCATCACCGTGTACGCCGACCACAGCTTCTCGTTCATCACCAAGACGCCGCCCGCCGCCGTCCTGATCAAAAAGGAATGCAATGTCGAAAAGGGTTCCGGCGTCCCCAACCGCACCAAGGTTGCCACCATCTCCCAGGCGTCGCTCCGCAAGATCGCCGAGATGAAGGCGCCCGACCTCAACGCCGGAAGCGTCGAGGCCGCCATGCGCATTATCGCGGGCACCGCGCGCAGCATGGGCATCAATGTGGAGGAGGCGTAACGATGAAACACGGTAAAAAATATGTGGACAGCGCCAAGCTGGTCGACCGCACCAAACTGTACGAGACGCTGGACGCGCTGGATCTTTGCTGCAAGACCGCGAAAGCCAAGTTTGACGAGACCGTAGAAATCCATCTCCGTTTAGGCGTCGACTCGCGTCACGCGGACCAGCAGGTGCGCGGCGCGGTGGTGCTGCCCAACGGAACCGGTAAATCCGTCCGCGTCTGTGTCTTCGCCAAGGGCGACGGCGCGAAAGCCGCCGAGGACGCCGGTGCAGAGATCGTCGGCGCCGAAGAGCTGGCCGACCGCATCCAAAAAGAAGGCTTTATGGAATTCGATGTCGTCATCGCCTCGCCCGACATGATGGGCGTTGTCGGACGGCTCGGCAAGGTGCTCGGCCCCCGCGGCCTGATGCCCAATCCCAAGGCCGGAACCGTCACCCCCGACGTCGCCAAGGCCGTCCTCGAAGCCAAAGCCGGCAAGATCGAGTACCGCCTTGACAAAGGCAACATCATCCACTGCCCGATCGGCAAGGCCTCGTTCGGCCAGGAGAAGCTGCAGCAGAACTTTGAGACGCTGCTCGACGCCGTCATCAAAGCGAAGCCCGCCGCCGCGAAAGGCCAGTATATCCGCTCCTGCGTCGTCTCGACCACGATGGGCCCCGGCATCAAAGTCGCCACCCAGCGCTACATGACGTCCGCACAGCCCCAGCAGGCCTAAGGCTTGACAACCGGGTTCGGTTGTATTATAGTAATAAAGCTGTTTTTCAAAGACAGCAGGTGTGAAAACATAAGGGGTCGCAAGGCCCGCCTGCCGAGGAAAACTTGAACCGAAAGCGTCTATTTGCGCGCGAATTGGTAAAAGTGCCCTTCCCCGGCTACGGGGAAGGGTTTTATGTTTTCAGCAGATTTCAGAACAGACGGAGGTGAAATAATTTGCCAAGTGAAAAAGCGTTAAACCAAAAGAAACAGGAAGTCCAGGAGCTCGTTGCAAAGCTGAAGGACGCGAAATCTGTTGTGCTGGTGGACTACAAGGGTCTGAACGTCGAGAACGATTCGAAGCTGCGCGCCGAGATGCGCAAGGAGAACATCGATTACAGCGTCATCAAGAACACGATGCTGCGTTTTGCCTTTAACGAGACCGGATACGAAGCTTTCGTCCCCTATCTGGAGGGTTCAACCGCCGTCGCCATCTCGCAGGACGAGATCGCGCCCGCGAAAATTCTTCAGAAGTATGTTTCCAAGAGTAAGACCATCTTCAACTTCAAGGCCGGTATGATTAACGGTACGCTGATGAATCCCGACCAGTTGAAAGACATCGCATCGCTGCCGCCGCGCGAGGGCCTGATCGCCCAGGTCGCGGGCTCGATGAACGCCATCATCGCCTCGCTGGCACGCGGAATCAGCGAAGTTGCAAAACAAAAAGAAGCCGCATAATCAACCGAATAATAATAAACGGAGGAACTAACTCATGGCAGATATTGCTAAGATGATTGAAGAGATCAAAAAGATGACCGTTCTCGAGCTGTCCGAGCTCGTCAAAGCGATCGAGACCGAATTTGGTGTTTCCGCTGCTGCGACAGCCGTCGCGGTTGCCGGTGGCCCGGCCGCCGGTGCCGAGAGCGCCGAGGAAGAAAAATCCGCGTTCGACGTCATCCTGAAGGAAGTCGGCGCCAACAAGATGGCCGTTATCAAAGCGGTCAAGGACATCACCGGTCTCGGCTTGAAGGAGTCGAAGGATCTGGTGGACACCGCGCCGAAGCCCGTCAAAGAGGGCATCTCGAAGGCCGACGCCGAAGAGATTCAGAAGACGCTGTCCGAAGCCGGAGCGACTGTCGAGGTCAAGTAGGACGCCCGAATAAACAAAAAAGCCGTCGAGGGAAAATCCCTCGACGGCTTTTTTTGTTTGGACTGCTAGTTATTAGGCACTAGTTACTAGTAAAGGTAATGCCGCGCACGGCGCGGCATTTTGAAATGAAGGGATTTTGGTTGTCATTCTGAGCGCAGTGACGACCTTTTTTGTATTCGTCCTAAAATTCAATGTGCCGCGCGCAGCAAGGCACTACCATCAACTAGCAACTAATGTCTAGCGTCTAGCAACTACTTGCTCTAGTCACAATAAACTAGTCACCACCAGCCGTTCGGCGCCTTGGTTTTCCCGCCCGCCCGGCTTTAAATGGGGGCTTGGGCCCCAAACCCCTTTAAATAAGTAAAGATATGGAGATATTCGCCTTGGTGAGATTAGAAAATTAATAAGTCGAATATATTTAAACCACACGATCTTTTAATATATTAATGGACAATAAGAAATTGATTATCATTGGAGCAGCTGTGGTTGGAACTGCGATAGTAACAGGTTTGAGTTGGTTCTTGGGCAAAAAATACTGCTCGGTAAGACTTATGTAGTCAATTTTATAGAAGAAATGCCAGGAAAAGTCAAAGGAAGAAGAGAGCAAACCAAAGGAGGAGAAAATTGAATAACAATACTTTCACCTCATTACCTACCATTTGGAAATTCATTATACAATTGTTTCTTTCATGTATAACCTTATTTGAATAATCCTTATATACTTTCTTGCCATTCATTTCATACACATGGCACATCCCACAATCCTTAATAGCAAAGGGGTTTTGGGGTTTTGGGGTTTTGGGGTTTTGGGG
>JAVBVJ010000078.1:0-4802 GCA_031554355.1 Oscillospiraceae bacterium | reverse complement strand
TGAGGTCGACCTCGCGGATCACCCTGCCGAAGCGGTAGAGCCGGGCTTTGTTGTCGTCGCCGACCTCGACCGCCTTGAACGCGTCCAAGCCGTTGTAGACGGTCATCACGGCGCTCAGCGGCACGACCAGAAGGCTGAGCGGCAGCCACTCGATCGCATACCAGACGCCGATGATGATCCACGGCAAGGTCATCATGATTTTGCGCCACCACGGCACTTCAATTCTCATTTCGATTCTCCCAATCTTTACAGACGTCGATCCAGGCACGGGCGGACGAGATGTCGAACAGCTCCGCCGGGCTGACCTCGACGGCGCTGTTGGCGCTGCCCGCAGCCGGAAATACGGTGTCGAAACGCTGCAGTGAACAGTCGAGATAGACCGGTACGCCGTCCTTGACGCCGAACGGACAGACGCCGCCGACCGCGTGGCCGACCATCTCCTCGGCCTGTTCGGGCGTCAGCATGGTAGCTTTGGTGTGGAAAAACGATTTGTACTTCGCGTTGTCGATGCGCGCGTCGCCCGCCGTCACGATCAGCACCGCCCCGCTGTCGACCAGAAACGACATCGTCTTGCCGATGCGCGCCGGAATGACGCACAGCGCGGCCGCCGCGAGCGGCACCGTCGCGCTCGAGACGTCGAACTCCTGAATGCGGCCGTCCAGGCCGAATTTTGTCAGATATTCCCTCGCCTGCTCAATCGCCATATTGCAACCCTATTTTCTGTTTTTCTTGTCTTTCACAAAGATATTGCCGCAGTTTTCGCACTGTTCCTGATCCTCGTACACGATCTGGCCGCACCGCGGGCAGTGGTAGATCTGCCGCGTCTCGCCCGCCGCCCGCTGCTGCTCGTAGTCGAAACGGTCCCAGGTGTTGCGGGTCTTCTGGAATTTTCCGAGCCGGAACCCCGCCCGGATGCTGGGGATCAGCAACAGCAGCGCCGCCGGCAGAATGTACATCGCGTAGGAGAACAGCGGGTTTCCGCCGCGCAGGTACAGCGCCAGCAGCACCGCGGCGATCCAGAGAAACAAATTGGCGAGGACGCCGTGGTTCGCCATGAACGCAAAGAAATCGAACCGCTTCTCGCCGCCGGGCCGGAAGCTCTTCTCCGACGCCGCCATCGCGAGCAGCGCCGCGTTGAGCGCGAACAGCGCACCGGCCAGCACCACGTACCAGCCCAACGCGCGCAGTGCGGCGAAAACCGCGACGCCGATACCGGCCGCCGCCGCAATCAGCGCAACGAGAACGATGTCTTTTCGTCTGCGGAAGTTCACAGCTGGGCGAGCGCGCTGTCGATGCGGCGCAGCGTCTCGTCCTTACCAAGAATCGCGGCCAGCTCGACGCCGCCGCCCGGCGAGACCGGAACCCCGCACAGCGCGACGCGCAGCGGCCACAAAATCCAGCCGTTCTTGACCCCCGCCCGCTCGATGAGCGCAAAGAGCGCGGTGTGGATGCTCTCGGTGCTGTAGTCGTCGAGCGCCGCCAATACCGGGCGCGTCATCAGCAGCGCCTCTTTCGCCGTCGCGGCGTCGGTTTTCATTTTCTTGTTTTCAAACAGCTCGTTGCCGTACGCGGGCAAGATGTCGATAAACCCCAGCTTTTCGGGCAGCTCCGAGAAGACCTCGGTGCGCGGCTGCAGCGCCTGACACAGCACCGCGGTGTCGATGTCGCGGCTGACCGCGCTTTGGATATACGGCAGCGCGTGCTTTTGGTATTCCTGCGGCGACAGCGCGCGGATGTACTCGGCGTTGATGAACCGCATCTTGTCGGGGTCGAAGATCGCGGGGGATTTGCTGATCCCCGAGATGTCGAACGCCTCGGTCATCTCGGCCAGCGAAAAGATCTCGCGCTCGCCCTTGGGCGACCAGCCCAACAGCGCGATGTAGTTGAGCACCGCCTCTGCGAGATAGCCCTTCGCGACCAGATCCTGATACGAGGCGTCGCCGTTTCGCTTGGACAGTTTCTGGTGCTCGTCCTTCATGATCTGGGAGCAGTGAATGTACTGCGGGACCGGCCAGCCGAACGCCTGATACAGCAGGTTGTATTTCGGGGTGCTCGAGAGGTATTCGTTGCCGCGCACGACGTGGGTGATCCCCATCGCGTGGTCGTCGACGACGTTGGCGAAATTGTAGGTCGGCATGCCGTCGGACTTGATCAGAATCTGATCCTCCAGCTCGGCGTTGTCGACGGTGATGTCGCCGTACACGAGATCCGCAAAGACGGTCTCGCCCGTGTTCGGCATCTTCTGGCGGATGACGTAGGGCGCGCCCGCGGCGATGCGCGCTTCGCATTCCGCGGCAGACAATGCGGCGCAGTGCCGGTCGTACTTCGAGACGCCGTCGGTGTCGGCGCCGCAGCGGGCTTCGAGCTCCTCTTTGGTGCAGAAGCAGTAGTAGGCCGCGCCCCGCTCGACGAGCTGTTTCGCATAGACGAGGTAATCCTTCATGCGCGCGCTCTGGACGTAGGGCGCGCAGGGGCCGCCGATGTCGGGTCCCTCGTCCCAGAAAAGGCCCGCCTCGCGCAATGTGCTGTAGATGATGTCGACCGCGTCGGCGACGTAGCGCTTCTGATCGGTATCCTCGATGCGCAGAATAAAGGTGCCGCCCGCCTTCTTCGCGATGAGATAGGCGTACAGCGCGGTGCGCAGATTCCCGATGTGCATATAGCCGGTCGGACTCAGCGCGAATCTCGTTCGTATCTTTTCCATGTCAAATACTCCAGTTTATTAAAAATAATTGTATGCGCGCGTCGTTGTTTTGTCAATTGACGGCGGCATTCGTTTTTCGCTATAATCATACCAACGAGGTGACATTATGGAACAGCAAGCTCAGAAAAAACGCGTATTCAGCGGCATTCAGCCGACCGGCGGCTTCACGCTGGGCAATTATATCGGTGCGCTACGCAACTGGGACGCGCTGCAGGACGAATACGCCTGCCTCTACAGCGTCGTCGATCTGCACTCGCTGACCGTCCGCTACCAGCCCGACGCGCTGCGCGCCAAGATCTTCGAGTCGGCCTGCATGCTGTTGGCGTGCGGCGTCGATCCTGCGCGGTCGATTCTGTTTGTGCAGGGCGATGTCGCGGCGCACACCGAACTCGCGTGGATTCTGTCGTGTTACACCCAGTTCGGCGAACTGTCGCGCATGACGCAGTTTAAGGATAAATCACAGAAACACCCCGAGAACATCAACGCCGGTCTGTTCGACTACCCGGTTCTGATGGCGGCGGATATTTTGCTGTACGACACCAGCCTGGTGCCGATCGGCGACGACCAGAAACAGCATCTGGAGCTGAGCCGCAACATTGCGCTGCGTTTCAACCACATCTATGGCGACGTCTTCACCGTGCCGGAGGGCTACTTCCCGAAGGTCGGCGCCCGCATCATGTCGCTGCAGGAGCCCGAGACCAAGATGAGCAAGAGCGACGAGAACGTCAACGCCCGCATCATGCTGACCGACGACCCCGACACCATCATCAAAAAATTCAAGCGCGCCGTCACCGATTCCGACAACACGGTAAAAGCAGCGCCCGAAAAGCCCGGCATCACGAACCTGATGACGATCTACTCCGTGATGACCGGCAGCAGCTTCGACGACATCGAGGCCGCGTTCGCGGGCAAGGGCTACGGGGATTTCAAGGTCGCCGTCGGCGAATCGGTGGTCGAGATGCTGCGCCCCATCCACGAGATCTACCACGACATGCTGAACAACAAAGATTCTGTGTTCGATATCCTGAAAACGGGTTCCGAGCGCGCTGCCGACCTCGCCGCCACGACGATGGACACCGTCCGGCACGTCATCGGGTTGAAGTAAAGACCCCGGAACCTTTCGCGCTTTTTTCCCTATAATGGTGTATCAACTCTGAGGGAATGATATGTTTGACCGACCCGCGCTTTTGGCTCTGCTTTTATCCACCGTCGCCGGACTCTCCACGCTGCTGGGTGCCGTTATTGTAGCGTTTACCAAGTCGAAAAACGAGAAGTTGATCTCTGTCTCTCTCGGATTTGCCGCCGGCGTCATGGTCAGCGTCTCCTTCACCGACCTGTACCCCACCGCCGTCTCGCTGTTCACGGAACATCTCGGGAACCACAAGACCGCGATCGCCGTGACCGTCGGTTTCCTGATCGCCGGTATGCTGATCGTCCATTTTCTGGATACCTTCGTGCCGCACGAGGAGCTGAGCGCCGCACAGGGCGACAAGCCCCACAAGGATCTCTACCGCGTCGGCATCATCTCGATGCTGGCGATCGGGCTGCACAACCTGCCCGAGGGCGTCGCGACGTTCATGGCGGGCTACGACAACCTGACGCTCGGCATCTCGATCACCATCGCCATCGCGCTGCACAACATCCCCGAGGGCATCGCCGTCGCGCTGCCGATCTACTACGCGTCGGGTAGCCGGAAGAAGGCCTTCCTGTACACTTTTTACTCCGGCATCGCCGAACCGATCGGCGCGCTGCTGACCTTTCTGATCCTGCGCCCTTTTATCAATCCTTTCCTGATGGGCGCGGTGTTCGCCATCATCTCCGGCATCATGATCCACATCGCGGTCGAGGAACTGATTCCCTCCTCGCGCCAGTACGGCTACGAGCGCATGGCGCTGGTCGCCACGCTGATCGGCATCTGCCTGATGCCGCTGACCCACGCGCTGTAACAAAAAGCAAAGCGCTGAGAAACCTTCGTTTTCTCAGCGCTTTTTTGTGTGCGAATTAATGCAGGGCGCGAATCTGCTGGGCGTACTCCGCGTCCGAGATGATGCCGGCGTCGCGCAGATCCTTGAGGCCCTCGGTCTTTTTGCGAACCTCC
>JAVBVJ010000124.1:0-14499 GCA_031554355.1 Oscillospiraceae bacterium | reverse complement strand
GACTATATAAGAAATTTCACCGAAGGAGACGGACATGAAAAACGGAAAAGAGTATGTGGACAGCCTGAAAGAACTGAACACCAAGGTGTATCTGTTCGGCGAGCTGCTGGAGAACCCGACCGAGCACCCCATGATCAAACCGCATGTCAATGCCGTGCGCATGACCTACGATATGGCGGGCTCCCCGAAGTACGGGGAGATCATGAGCGCGACGTCGCATCTGACGGGAAAAAAGATCAACCGCTTCACCCACATCCACCAGAGCACCGACGATCTGGTCAAGAAGGTGAAGATGCTGCGCACATTGGCGCAGCTGACCGGCACCTGCTTCCAGCGCTGCGTCGGGCTCGACGCTATCAACGCGACCTACACGGTGACTTACGAGATCGATCAGGCGATGGGCACCGACTATTTTGAGCGCTTCAAGAAATTTTTGGGCAAGTTGCAGGAGGACGACCTGATGCTGGCCGGCAGCATGACCGACCCCAAAGGGGACCGCAGTCTGCCGCCCGGCAAACAGGCCGACCCCGATATGTATGTGCACGTCGTGAAGAAGGACGACAAGGGGATTGTCATCCGCGGCGCCAAAATGCACATGACCGGCATCGTCAACTCCCACCAGATGCTCGTGATGCCGACCACCGCGCTGCGCGAGGGCGACGAGGACTACGCCGTCTGCTGCGCCCTGCCGGTGGACGCGCCGGGCGTGCTGCACATCTTCGGCCGCCAGACCAACGACGAGCGGCGGCTGACCGGCGGCGAGATCGACACCGGCAACGCGCGGTTCGGCATCGTGGGCGGCGAGGCGCTTACGATCCTCGACGATGTCTTTGTGCCGTGGGAAAACGTGTTTATGTGCGGCGAGGTCGATTTCGCCGGGATGCTGGTCGAGCGGTTCGCAAGCTACCACCGCCAGAACTATGGCGGCTGCAAGGGCGGCGTGTCCGATGTCGTGACCGGCGCGGCGGCGCTGATGGCCGACTACAACGGCGCGGGCAAGGCGACCCACCTGAAAGACAAATTGGTCGAGATGATTCTTTTAACCGAAACGCTGTACTCCAGCGCGCTGGCCTGCTCCTACGAGGGCAAGGCGACGAAGTCGGGCGCATTCTACGTCGACCCGCTGCTGGCCAACGTCGGCAAACAGAATGTCACCCGGTTCATCTACGAGATCGACCGTCTGGCGCACGACATCGCGGGCGGCGTGATCGCCACCATGCCCAGCGACCGCGACCTCGCGAGTCCCGTGGTGGGCGGCTATGTGCGCAAATACTTAAAGGGCGTCGACAGCGTCAGCGCCGAGAACCGCATCCGCGTGGGGCGGCTGCTCGAGAACATGACCGGTGGAACCGCGCTGGTCGAGAGCATGCACGGCGCGGGCAGCCCGCAGGCCCAGCGCGTCATGCTGGCGCGGCAGGCCGATCTGGAGGGCAAGAAGATCTTCGCCAAGAATCTGGCCGGCATCAAAGACGACGAGACGAAAGAGTAGGTGTGGCGCGTGAACAGGCAGAGCAACCGGAAAGCTGCCGACAAGCGCAGCGGGCTGCGCGAGGCGGTGCAAACCTATGTACAGCCGAACGATTCCATCGTTTTCAGCGGCATGGGCGGCGCGCAGTGCGTCGCGCATACCTACGAGATTATCCGCCAGCACATCACCGATCTGACCCTGATCGGCGACAGTCCCTGCGAGGCGGGGGATATGCTGATGGGCGCGGGGCTCATCAAACGCGCCGAGATCGCGTGGTGCGGATACGCGGTGGCGGGTCTCGCGGTCAACTACCGGCGCATCGTCGAGGAGAAGGTGCCGCGCGAGATGGCGCTGGTCGAGTACTCCAACTTCGGCAGCGGCCTGCGGCTGCTGGCCGGCGCGATGGGGGTGCCGTTCCTGCCCACCAAGTCCTTTTTGGGTTCCGACTACCCGGTGTACAACGACAACATCAAGACGATGGCCGATCCCTACACCGGCGAGCTCGTCGCGCTGGTACCCGCGGCCAATCCCGATGTGGCGCTCGTGCACTGCAGCCGGGCCGACCGGCGCGGAAACGGACAGATCCTCGGCTTTTCCGCCAACGCCGAGAATGCCGCCCGTGCGGCGAAATACACGATTTTGACCTGTGAGAAGCTGGTCGACTCCGACGTCATCCGCTCGGCGCCCAACCTCACGGTTATTCCCGGATACTGCGTCGACGCGGTGGTCGAGCTGCCCTACGCCTGCCACCCGTGGAACTACCCGTACGAGTACGCCTACGACATCCCCTTTCACGCCGGACAGATGCGGGCGTTCAAGACCCGCGAGGGCTTTTTGGCGTGGCTGGACGAGTGGTGCTTTGCGCCGGGAAGCTGGGAGGGCTATCTGCAAAAGGTAGGGTACGACCGCCTGCACAAGCTCTCGCAGATCGAACAGCGCTTCAACACCATCCGCGTTTAGGAGGGAAGGGATATGGCGAGCGGACACAACACCGAATACACCCTGACCGAGCTCATGATCGTCGCCTCGGCGCGGGAAATTAAGGACGGGGAACTGGTCTTTGCCGGGGTGGGCAACCCCACGCTCGGCGCGCTGCTGGCGCAGACGATGCACGCGCCGGGCGCGATGATCGCGACCGAGTCGGGCAGCATCGGCCCCAACCCGCGCCGCGTCATGCTGGGTATCGGCGACAACGCGGGCATCGAAAACGCCGTGATCTCGACCTCACTGTGGCGGCTGTTCGCCGACCAGCAGCGCGGATTCGTCGACATCGGTATGGTCGGCGGCGCGCAGGTCGACCGCTACGGCAACCTGAACAGCACGGCGATCTTCGGTGACGGCGACTATAGTACACCGGCCTCCCGGCTGCCGGGCAGCGGCGGCGCCAACGACATCGCCTCCTCGGCGCAGCGCACCGTGATCTCGATTCCGCTGCAGCGACGCCGGTTTCTCGAGCGGGTCGACTTCATCACCTCGCCCGGCTACCTGACCGGCGGGGACGCGCGGGAAAAGGCCGGACTGCCGCGCGGCGGCCCCAGCGCCATCATCACCGACAAATGTATCTTCCGCTTCTCCCCCGACACCCGGGAGCTGATGCTGGACAGCGTGCACCCCGGCGTGACGGTCGAGGACGTGAAGGCCGAGATCTCGTGGGATCTGCTGTGTGCGCCGGAAGTGAAGACGACCCGGCCGCCAAACGCCGCGGAGGTTGCCATGATCCGGCGCCTCGACGCCGGCGGCATCTACACCGGAACGGGGCTGCGGGACCTGACGTTCGACGGCTACATCCAAATGCTGGAAAACTCGCTCGAACTACTGGGCGGAAAGAGCGGAACCGACCCGCAATAACGACGAACAGGACCGTGGTGAATACGGTTGGCGGCGCTGCACCGGGCAGACCGGACGCCGAAAAAAGAACAGGCTGTGAGACAGCGTGACGACACCGAGCGCGGGCAGCACCGCGCGGCGGCCAAAGAAAGGTAGGATGGAAAATGCCCATCAACGGTAAAGACCTCGCGAGAATGATTGACAGCACCAACATTACAACCCTTGCCACCAAGCAGGAAGTGGACGAGATGATCGATCAGGCGCTGGCCTACCACTTCTACGCCATCAACGGCCCGGCCTGCTACTACCCGTATCTCGTCGAGCGGCTGGCCGGCAGCGACGTCAACCCCGGCTTCGGCTGTACCCGCTGGAGCGGCGCGGACCCGACCCACTGCAAGGCCGACGCCGCCCGCTGGGCCGTCGGGCTTGGCGCGCAGGAGATCGACATGGTGATGAACCAGAGCTATCTGGTGTCGGGCCTGTACAAGGAGGCCGAGCAGGACATCGCCGCTGTTAAAAAAGCGATCGGCGACAAGGCGCTGAAGGTCATCATCGAGTGCACATTGCACGACGACGCGACCATCAAGAAGGCGGCGGAGATCATCGTGGCTTCGGGCGCGGACTGCATCAAAACCTGCACCGGCACCGAGGGCCCGACGACGCTGCACCACGTCGAGTTGATTATGAGCGTGGCCAAGGACAAGGTCTGGGTCAAAGCCGCCGGCGGTATCCGCAACATCGAGATGGTGGATCAGATGCTGGAGCTGGGCGTCGCCCGCTTCGGAATCGGCTATAAACACGCGAAAAAAGTCGTCGACGCGGCCAATGCGCGGTAGTTTCCATTCGGAAAAGGCGCTTTGTTTTGTAAAGACAAGATGCAGTTTTGCGTGGTATAATTTGGGAAAGGAGTGATGGAATGGACGCGGACGAGAGATACCTGAAGAAGATTAAGGCGGCGCACCTCATCTACAAGGAGAACATGCCGCTGCAGGGTGTGGCGAAGATCATCGGCGTTTCCCGGCCGACCTTGGCGAAACTGGTCAACGAGATGCTGGAGGAGGAGATCGTCAGCATCCATATCAAGTATCCGCCCAACACGCAGGAGAATCTGGAGCTTGCGAACAAGGTGCGCAGACGCTACAAATTGCAGGACGCGGTTGTGGTCGGAGCGCCGTCGGCGGACTCCGACGAGATCACCGACAGCATTGGCAGCGCCGGCGCCGATTATTTTCAGGATCTGCTGAGTAAGGACATGATCGTGGGCGCGACGGGGGGAAAAACGATCTACTCGCTCGTCTCCCGCTTGAAGCGCGACCCGAAGATCACGGGGCTGCAGGCGATCACGACGACGGGCGGAAGCCTGTACGCCAACACCAAGTACCACGCCAACACGGTCGTGTGGCGGCTGGCCGAGATGCTGGGCGGCACGGGGCACTTTATCTACGCGCCGACCTACGCCGACAGCATGCAGCAGCACGACATTATTCTGAACAACAGTCAGGTCAAGAGCACGCTCGAGCTGTGCCGGAAGGCGAACGTCGTACTGGCCAGCATTGCCGGCACCGAAACCGCATTGCAGTATCTGCCGAAACCCACCGAGAACTGGATCAACAACAAGGTCGGGAAAGAGCTGGTGGGCGCGGTCAACACCCTGCTGATCCGCGAGGACGGCGCGCCGCTGGGCGCACCGATCTGCGATCTGTTCGTGGGCCTGAGCTACGAGGAATTAAAGAACATCGGCATGGTGATCGGGCTTGCCGGCGGCGAGAGCAAACACCGGGCCATCAAGGCCTCCCTTTTGGGGAACTACATCTCGGTTCTCGTGACCGACCGGTTCACGGCCGAGTATCTGCTGAACTAAAACAGCGACCGACGCGGACAGGAGAAGCGATGGAATACAAGATGCGGGGCCTCTACTACGAGGAATTTTCGCCGGGCGACACTTTCGTCTCGGGCGGACACACGATCAGCGAGAGCGAGGTCTACGCCTTCGCGGGGCTGACGGGGGACAAGAATCCGCTGCATGTCAACGAGGAGTACGCCAAAAACGCCACGATCTTCGGCACGCGGGTCGCCCACGGGCTGTTCGGCGTGACGTTGGTGGCCGGCATGGTGTACGAGCTCGGCATCAATGAGGGAACCACCCTCGCGCTGCTCGAGACGGTCGAGCAGTACAAGAGCCCGCTGCTCATCGGCGACACAGTGCACGCGGTGGTGCGCGTCACCGAGACCCGCCCCACCTCCAAACCCGACCGCGGAATCGTCCGGTTGGACATTCAACTGATCAACCAGAGAGAACAACTCGTGCTGCAGCAACTGCAGACGGTGCTGACCAAACGCAAACCGCAGCAAGCGGAATCACAAGGAGGAACAGACAATGGATAAACCGGTAGCAATTGTAACAGGATCCCGCCGCGGGATCGGCAAGGGCATCGCCGTCGCGCTGGGACAGATGGGGTACTACGTCGTGCTGAGCGCAACGCACGACACGGCGGACGAGGTGGTTCAGGAACTGCAGGCGCTCGGTATTTCCTGCGAGTACATCAAATGCGATGTATCGAACACCGGCGAGCGCAAAATGCTGGTCGACACCGTGTGCGACAAACACGGCCGGCTCGATGTGCTGGTCAACAACGCCGGCGTCGCCCCCAAGATTAAAAAGGACATTCTGGTGGTGGACGAGGAGAGCTACGACTACGTCGTGAATACCAACGCCCGCTCCATGTTTTTTATGGCGCAGCTGGCGGCCAACAAGATGCTGGAGTTCCAGAAAAAGAGCATCCCCGGCTACGCGCCCCGCATCATCAACATCTCGTCGATCTCGGCCTACGCCGCCTCGGTAAACCGCGGCGAGTACTGCGTGTCAAAAGCGGCTATCGCCATGACGACCAGCCTGTTCGCCGCCCGTCTGGGCGAGTACAACATCCCGGTCTTCGAGGTGCGGCCCGGCTTTATCCTCACCGACATGATGGCGCCCGAGAGCCGCGAGCGGTTCCAGGTTTTCATCGACAACGGCATCACCCCGATCCGCCGCTTCGGCACGCCGGAGGACATCGGCAACGCGGTCGCGGCGCTGTGCAGCGGCCGGCTGGACTTCGCGACCGGTCAGGTCATCGACGCCGACGGCGGCTACAACGTGCGCGTGCTGTAAGCGCGCCAATAAAAGGATAATAATAAAAGGAGATACGACGATGACGAGGATTGACAGCCCGATCATTCAAAAAGTGAAAGAGGCGCTGATGAGCATTCAGCGGCGCAGCTGGGAACAGAGTGAGTGCATGCAGGCGATGCTGGAGCTGCGGCATTACGAGACGCTGTTTACCTTCGCGCGCGAGGTCGCGTACATCAAGCTCGACGACGGGCGCAGCACCATCACCACCGAGTGGGAGAAGCGCACCGTGACCGACCCCTGTGCGTGCGGCGAGGCCATGATGGTGGCGGCGCAGCTGACCGGCGACCGTCTGATTAAAGAGGCCTACGAGGCGCTGCTCGACTACACGCTGAACCGCGCGGAGCGCAGCCCCGACGGCATTCTTTACCACCTGAACGATACCCCGGAATACTGGGTCGACTCGATCTATATGATGCCGCCGTTCCTCGCGGCTGCCGGATATTACGACGAGGCGGTCAAACAGTGCAACGGCTACTGGGACGCGCTGTACGACCCCGAAATCAAGATGCTGAACTGGATCTGGCACTACGAAAAGAAACAGTTTACGCGCACGCATCACCGCAGCATCTGCACCGGCTATGCGGCGGTGGGTTTGGTAAAAGTGGCGGCGCGGCTGCCGAAGACCATGAAAGCCGAGCGCGACGACCTGATGGAGAAGGGCAGAATCGTCATCGACTCGATCCTGAAACACATCGACGACAACGGCGTCTGCCACGACACGCTCGACAATCCCGACAGCATCGTCGGCCTCAACGCCGTCAGCATGATCTGCTGCGCGATCTACCGCGCGCTGGCCGAGGGCTATCTGGACGGGAAATATCTCGCGACCGCCGAAAAGCTGCGTCGGACACTGCACGACAAGATCGATCCGTACGGATTCCTGTTCGGCGTCTGCGGCGTGCCCGACAACAACAAGACCGGCATCTCCTCGAACGGACAGAGCTTCTTCCTGCAGATGGAGGCGGCCTATTACGACTACAAGGCCGGGCTGCCCGAGGCGTGGCACAACGGCATGTTCAAGGGCGAGATGGGCAAGCGCAGCGACTACATGGGCGTCATCTCCGAGTAACACCGCCGAGACACACGAACCGCAGTATCCGCAGACGGGGAGGACGCATGGCAGGCTATCTCATCGCGCACGATCTGGGCACCTCGGCAAACAAAGCCGCCCTGCTCGATCTGGACGGCCATATTCTGAAGACGCACACCGTCGACTACCCGATGGCGCACCCGCATGCAGGCTGGGCCGAGCAGGACCCGTCGCTGTGGTGGCAGGCGTTCTGCCGCTGCAACCGCGCGGTGCTCGAGGGCATCGATCCCGCCGAGGTGGCGGGCATCGCCGTCACGGGGCAGATGATGTGCTGTCTTGCGCTCGACGCGAAGGGCGCCCCGCTGTATCCGGGCATGCTGTGGGCCGACACCCGCGCGCGGGACGAAGCGGAGGCCATCGAGCGGGCAGTGGGCGCCGACGCGTTCTACAACATCGTCGGCATGCGGGCTGCGGCGAACTATGCGCTGCCCAAAATGATGTGGCTCAAGCGCCATCAGCCCGCGGTGTACGCCGCGACAAAGCTGTTTTTAACCCCGAAGGATTACATCAATTTCCGGTTGACCGGCCGTTTCGCGACCGATCCCGAGAACGCGGCCTATCTGCACGCCTACGACCTGCACACCGGCCGCTGGAGCGACACCCTGACGGGGGCGGCCGGCATCGATGCCGGAAAGCTGCCGGAGATTCTGCCCGCGGACAGCCTGCTGGGCGGGGTCACCGCCGCGGCGGCCGCCGAGACGGGCCTTGCCGCGGGGACGCCGGTGGCGGTCGGCATGGGCGACGGCGGCACCACGACGCTCGGCACCGGCACCATCGAGCCCGGCGAGGGCTACATCAGCCTCGGCACCTCGAGCTGGGTCTGCGTCGTGACCGGAAGCGGCAATATGGACCCCGATCGCAGCATCTCCAAGCTGAAATACCTGAGCACCCTGCGGGATTCCGGCACCATGCAGGCCGGCGGTTTTTCCTACAGCTGGCTGCGCGACACCTTGTTTTCGAACGAGGCGCTGTCCGCCGAAAAAGCGGGCGGCAACGTCTACGCGGTGATCGACGAACTGGCCGCGGCATCGCCGCCCGGCGCGCGCGGGGTGCTGTACCTGCCCTACCTGCTCGGCGAGCGGGCGCCGCTCTGGGATACCCGCATCAAAGGCGCGTTTCTGGGCCTCTCGGGCGCGACGAACCGCGCGGATCTCGCGCGCGGTGTGCTGGAGGGCGTCGCCTACCACATGAACAGCATTTTCCAGACAATTTTACAGGTAAACGGACTGCGGCCCGCGGACATCAAGCGTCTGCGTCTCGTGGGCGGCGGCGCAAAGAGCCCGCTGTGGCAGCAGATCTTCGCCGACCTGTTCGAGGTTCCGATCTCGACGGCGGAACACTCTGGCCAGGCGGGCGTGCTGGGCACCGCCATATTGGCGGGCGTCGCGCTGGGGCTCTATCCCGATTGCGGCAAGGTACGCGATTTCCTGTCCGACCGCACCCGCGTCGAACCCGACGCCGAACGATCCGCCTTCTACCGGCGCGGCTTTGCGGTTTTCACCGGGGCCGAGCGGGCGCTGCGCGAGACGAACTACCGGCTCGGCGCGCTGACCGAGAATAAAGATTGAGAATACCCGTGCGGCTGCGCGGCGGCAGACAAGGAGACTTGCGATGGAACAACCCTACAAATACACCTACCGCTCCCTGCAGGATGTGCGGAACAAGGTACAGGAACTGGGCGTGACGCTGCCGTTTTCGGACGACACCGGCGTCGTGAACACCCCGTTCTTTATCGGCGAAAACAAGGTGGCGAACCGGCTGGGTGTGGCGCCGATGGAGGGCGCGGATTCGCTGCCCGGCGGCGAACCCGGGGAACTCACGGTGCGGCGCTACGAGCGCTTTGCCGAGGGCGGCGCGGGCATCATCTGGTTCGAGGCGGTGTCGGTCGTGCAGGAGGGGCGCTCCAGCCTCAAACAGCTGCTGATCACCAAGGATAATCTGGACAGCTTCAAGCGTCTGTGCGACAATATGAAAGAAAAGGGCTTTAAGAGGAACGGCTACGCGCCCTACCTGATTATGCAGGCCAACCACAGCGGCCGCTACGCCCGCCCCAACGACGAGACGAAACCCGAACCCATCGTGGCGTTCAAGAACCCCATCCTCGAGAAAGACAAACCGCTGCCCGACAGCTGTGTCGCGACCGACGACTACCTGAAAGCGCTGGAGGAGCGGTTCGGCGAGGGGGCGCGTCTCGCGAAACTGGCGGGATTCGACGCCGTCGATGTCAAGAGCTGCCACGGCTACCTGTTCGCCGAGCTTGCGGCGGGCCATACGCGCGCGGGCCTGTACGGCGGCAGCTTCGAGAACCGCATGCGCTGCCTGTTCAACTCGGTGCGCTGCGCCCAGCAGTACGAGAGCAGAGACTTTCGCGTCGTCGCGCGGCTCAGTTTCTTCGACAATATCCCGTATCCGTACGGATTCGGCATGGCGACCGACGGCAGCCTGACCGTCGACATGACCGAGCCGCTTGAGATGGTGCGCGTCCTGCACAAGGAGATGGGCATGCCGTTCATCAACGTCACGGTCGGCGACCCGCATTACGAGGGCTACCAGACCCGCCCATTCAACCTCGACAACAAGTTCACGGCGCGCGAGGAGCCGCTGATCAGCGTCGCCCGCGTGTTCAAGGGCGCGGCGGACATCAAGAGGGCGTTTCCGGATCTTGGCGTCTCCTGCTCGGCAGCGAGCTACCTGCGCACTTTCGCGCCCAACCTCGCGGCGGGCGCCATCAGCGCCGGCATGTGCGACGAGGTGATCTTCGGCCGTCTGTCCTTCGCCAACCCGAACTTCGCGAACGACGTGCGCGAGAGCGGCGGTCTGACGACGAAACAGAGCTGCATGGCCTGCAGCAAGTGCAGCGACCTGCTGCGCGCGGGCATCCCGACCGGCTGCGTGCTGCACGACCACGAGGTCTACCTGCCCATCTACCGGGACCTCCACGCCAACGGCTAAACAAAACATCCCCGTGCTGCCGAACGGTGCGGGGATGACGAATGCAGACGCGCGCCGCGGCGCAAACTAATTGCGGAGGCGGCCCTGCGATCGCGGCGCGTTTTGGCCGAGGACGGACACCCCACCGACGGCGGCCCGCCGGCCAAACGAAAGGGAAAATCATGAATCTCTATCACCTGCAGTGTTTTCAAGTGGTCGCGCAGGAAAACCACATCACCCGCGCGTCGAAAGTGCTCAACATCGCCCAGCCCGCGCTCAGCGCCAACATCGCCAAGCTGGAGAACGAGCTGGGCGTCAGCCTGTTCGACCGCGTCGGGCGGCAGATTGTGCTGAACTCGAACGGCCAGATTTTGCTGGAGCACGTCAATAAAATCCTGTACAACTGGGATACCGCGCGCGCCCGGCTGGACCAGAACAAGCAGGAGAACCTGCAACAGGTGCGCATCGCGAGCACCGGCCTCGTGTTTTCCCAGAGCCTGATCCGCGACTTCAAGATGGCGCGGCCCGAGTACATCATCAAGCAGTCCAACATTCTGGTCAACGAGATCGAATCGGCGCTGATGCACCAGACCAGCGACTATGTGCTCTCCTCCGTCGTCGTCGACAACGCGGAGATCGAGGCCTGCACGCTGACGGAGGAGCCGCTCTACCTGCTGATGAACGTCGAGCACCGTCTGGCGGGCCGCGACAGCGTCAGCATCGAGGACATCAAGGACGAGGGATTCATCGCGCTGCCGAAGGGGTACGCGTACCGGCTGATCATCGACGACTGGTTCGAGGAATCCGGTTACCGCCACAACGTCGTGTTCGAGTGCTTCCCCTACGAGCTGGAGACGCTCGTGGAACAGGGCATCGGCCTGACCTTCATCAGCGACCGCTCGGTCAAGAGCGGCGTCCACCCGCCCGGCGTGGTCTGGGTGCCGATCGAGCCGACGCTGATTCGCTATATCTACATCCTGCGCAAAAAGACCCGCGCGTTCAGCCGCGCCTGCAATGATTTTTACCAGTACGCGGTGGATTATAGTTTGTGAGATGCAGCAAGAAAGAAGCCTTTTTGTGTTCAATACGCCCGCGTAAGAGGAGAGATGATTAGTTACTAGTGACTAGTTATTAGTTATTAGTGAAAGGAAATGCCGCGCTTTCGCGCGGTATTTTGGATGGAAGGGCGTACCGAGCGATCGGGTGCCGTCTATAAGATTCTTCACTGCGTTCAGAATGACAGGCACTTTTTGGCTTCGTGTCTGGATTGCTTCGCTCCGCTCGCAATGACGACCCTTTTGTCTTGCCCTTAAATCCACTGTGTCGCGCTGCGCGCGGCACTACCATTCACTAGTGTCTAATCACTAGCAACTAGCAACTATTTAGCATCGTTATAGCGTTCAACTGCACAACCGGACAAATCCACGATAAAAGCAAAAAAAAGGGCCTTTCCAATCGGAAAGGCCCTTTTTGTCAGCTTCGAATCAACGATTAAATATGTCCCTCGATCAGTACTAAATTCCGGCCGCGCACTTTTCCGGCCTCGAAGTCATAATTGAGCTGCTTGTACTCGTCCATCGTGAGCGTCCGGTTGATGATGGGCTTAAGCTTGCCCTCCTCCATCAGCTTGACGATCTTTTTCAGCGTCTCGCCGCCGCGCTGCACGGTCATCCAGCGGCAGTAGACGCCGGTCTGGCTCTCGAGCTCCTTGGCGAGCGGCAGCGAACACAGCCCGCGCTTGCCGTCGTAATCCGGCCCGCTGTACTCTTTGTTTTTGATCGGGACGCTCGACACGAAGGTGCCGCCCGGACGGATGACGCTGAGGTACTCCGCCAACGCGGGTTCCTCCATCGTCGCGACGCTGACAACGACGTCGATCTTGTTGTCGGCAAATTTCTTGTACTCGTCGGTGCCGGCGACGACGAACTCGTCCGCGCCCAGTTCCAGCGTGGCCGCGCGGGTCTCCTCGACATCGCAGCCGATGACGTAGGCGCCCATGCCCTTCGCGATCTGCACGGCGAGCTGACCGATGCCGCCCGCGGCCCCGAGAATCATCACGCGCTGGCCGGGTTGCAGATCGGCCTCCTCGGACAGCGCCTGCAGCGCAGAGAGCGCATAGCCGGGAATGGCGCAGACGGGCGCGAGATCCATGCCCACGGGGGCGAGGCAGGCGTCCTCGGCCTTGACCGCGCAGTACTCCGCCAACGCGCCGCCGAGCCGCTTATCCTTGAATGCGATCACCTTGTCGCCCTCGGCGAACCCGGTGACGCCCTTGCCCGTCGCCACCACCGTGCCGCCGATCTCGACGCTCGGGATGCGCGGGAACTCGATCTCGTACATTGAGCGGTACCAGCCGTTGCGCGCTTTGGCGTCGGCGGGAGAGAAGGAGCTGGCGCACATTTTCACCAATATTTCGTCGTCCGCGGGAACGGGGACGGGCAGTTCGGTCACCACCAATTCCTCGGGGGAACCGTAGCGGTAGAAGCAGACAGCTTTCATGGTTTTCGGGATCATCGGTTGCTCCAATCCTGTGTGATTCCGTCCGTTTTCAGGAGAAAACACACGATTTTCTATATTAAAATTATATCAGCGGCGGGGGTTCAATACCAATACAAGAATCGCGCGGAATGATACCGATTTGGCTATATAGTCAATTAGATTGAAAAAAGTGAAAACTTTTTTCAATCGGCAAGCAAAGCTTGCCGACATGTCATAGGCGTGCAATTGACTATGCACTCGATTTACAGCAACTTCAAAAATGATTTACACAATCCATTTTGAACATTGTTGCGTGTGCAAGCGTTTTATAGGTCATATCCACGTGTAATTCTTTATTCAAAACGCTGTAAGCCGCCAAGTTGGCGGAACTGTGGGGCTATCGCCCCACAGTTCAAAACAGGAAATGAACTGTTTTGAAGTTAAATGAGTATAAGACGGCAAATGAAGGAGCGGCGACCGCGGATTTTGCGGCGCCGCTCCTTCGGGACAAAGAAATAAGGTTCAGCGGTTGACGAACGGATCGGGTTTGCGTTTTTCCATGAAAGCCCGCATGGCGTTGCGCTGATCCTCGGTCTCGAAACAGCCGGCGATCCCGGCCATCTCGAGGGCGAGCCCGCTGTCGATGTCGGTCTGCAGGCCGCCATCGATCGCGCGCTTGGCGGCGCGCACCCCGATCGGCGCGTTGGCCGCGATCGTCTCCGCCAGTGCAAGACAGGTGTCCATCAGGGCCTCCTGCGGCACGACGCTGTTGACCAGTCCGAGCGCGAGCGCCTCGGCGGCTTTGATGCGCCGCCCGGTGTAGATCAGTTCCTTGGCTTTGGCCACGCCGATGATGCGGGGAAGACGCTGCGTTCCGCCGTAGCCGGGAATGATGCCCAGCGACACCTCGGGCATGCCGAAAACCGCGTTCTCGGCCGCGACGCGGATGTCGCAGCTGAGCGCAAGCTCGCACCCGCCGCCCAGCGCGTAGCCATTGACGGCGGCGATGACGGGCACCGGCAGCAGCTCGATCCGGCGCATCAGATCGTTGCCGGGTTTGGTCTCCCTGACCGCGTCCTCGCGCTTGCGCTCGGTCATGTCGCCGATATCGGCGCCGGCAACAAAGGCCTTCGCGCCTTTGCCGGTGAGGATGACGCAGCGCGTGACATCGGGGTCGATCGCGTCGATTGCGGCGCCCAGCTGCTCGACCACCTCGACGTTCAGCGCGTTGAGCGCCGCCTCGCGGCAGATCGTGATGACGGTGACAAAATCCTTTTGGGTGACTTCTATCGTTGACATAGGTTCGCTCCTTTGTTGAATGTGGAGGGACACCTTTATCATACAACATTTTCGCGGTTTGGGAAAGCGAAATAGCGGATAGTTATTAGTTGGTGTGAATTGTCAAGTCAAGTGCAACAGTAGGGGAAAAAGAGCTCAGAAGGGGAACGAAAGCCAAAGCGTTTTCTGGGGCGATTGTTGATAAGATCAACAGCGCGATCGATTTGGTCTTGAGAGAGCTGCGAAAAAGAAGAA
>JAVBVJ010000091.1:0-11045 GCA_031554355.1 Oscillospiraceae bacterium | reverse complement strand
AGGTGCTGACGGCGCAGAACTTCTCGATGCCGGCAGGCTACATCGGCAGCGACAAGGACAGCATTCTCGTGACGGTCGGCGACAAGTTCAAGAACGTCGCCGAGCTTCAGGATCTGGTGCTGGTCGACATGGGCTTCGAGGATCTCGACCCCATCAAACTCAGCGACATCGCCGACGTTTTTACGGCCGACAACAGCGCCGACGTCTACGGCAAAATCAACGGGAACTCGGGCGTGCTGCTCTCGTTCTCGAAACAGTCGGGCTTCGCGACCGCCACGGTGTCCTCGAACATTCAGCAGCGTTTCAACGAGCTCAGCGAAAAATACGGCAACGTCCGCTTCACCCCGCTGATGGATCAGGGCGACTACATCAAGGTCGTCGTCAACTCCGTTCTCGACAACCTGCTGATCGGCGGATTGCTCGCGATCGTCATCCTGTTCCTGTTCCTGCGCGACTGGCGTCCCACCATGATCACGGCGCTCAGCATCCCGATCAGCGTCACGTTCGCGATCGTGCTGATGTACTTCTCGGGCGTGACGCTCAACGTCATCTCGCTGGCGGGCCTTGCGGTCGGTGTCGGCATGCTGGTCGACAACTCTATTGTGGTAGTCGAGAACATCTACCGCCTGCGCGGTCTCGGCCTATCGCCGATCCGCGCCGCCATGTCGGGCGCGGCGCAGGTTGCGGGCGCTATCACCTCCTCGACGCTGACCACCATCTGTGTCTTCTTCCCGATCGTCTTTATTCAGGGCATCACGCGGCAGCTGTTCGCCGACATCGCGCTGACCATCGGCTACTCGCTGCTGGCCTCGCTGATCATCGCGCTGACGCTGGTTCCCGCCCTGTCAAGCGGCCTGCTGCGCAAGGACACCAACCCCACCAAGCCCGGCGGCTTCTACAGCCGCTTCCTCGAAAAATATGTCACCGCCATCAAATTCGGCTTAAAGCATAAATTCCTGTTCATGGCCGTCACCGTCGTCCTGCTCGTCGTCAGCCTGCTGTGGTCGATCAGCATGGGCTTCCAGTACATGCCCGAGATGTCGAGCGACGAGATCATGGTCAACATCGAGATGCCCGAGGAGTTCGAGCTCGCCGACACCGCCAAACTGACCGACGAGATCTGCAAGGAGCTCATGGAGCTCGACACCGTCGAGTCGGTCGGCGCGATGCTCTCGGGCGGCATGGCCAGCATCATCGGCCTGTCCGACGGCAGCACCGACGTCCGGTCGATCATTCTGTACGTTATCGCGGCCGAGGGCGAGGCCAAGCAGTGCGGCATCGACGTGCAGGCGGTCTGCCACAAGTACGAGGACCGCGTCAACGACATCTCGGCCAACGGCTCGACCAACATCATGAGCTTTATGACCGCGCTGGGCGGCGAGGGCGTGTCGGTCCAGATCTTCAGCAACGACCTCAAGGATCTGCGCAACACCGCGCTCGATATCGCCGAGATCCTCCGCGGCGTCGAGGGCATCGGCGAGGTCTCGGGCGGCGCCGAGGAGGCCCAGTCCCAGATCACCGTCACGGTCGACAAAAACAAAGCGATGGCGCAATCACTGACGGTCGCGCAGGTCTACATGGAGATCGTCGAGATGCTGTCCAAGTCGCAGACGCCGACCGAAATCGTCTACAACGGCGAGGGCCACGACGTTGTCGTGCGCAGCCTGCTCGCCGAGCAGATGGACATCCACGATATCCGCAACGCCGAGTTTACGGTGGAAAACTACTCGGGCGAGACCGTCACGGTCAAGCTCGCCGACATCGCGACCATCACCGAATCCGAGACGCTGGCATCCATCTCGCGCGCGGCCCAGCGCCGCTACCTCAGTGTCTCCGGCACCATCGCCGAGGGCTACAACACCAGCCTTGTCGCCGCCGACGTCAAAACGGCAGTCGACGCCTACAAGCTCGCGCCCGGCGTCAGCCTCGAGTACAGCGGCGAGAGCGAGACCATCATGGACTCGCTGCGCGATCTGCTGAACATGCTGCTGCTCGGCGTCGCCATCGTCTACCTGATCATGGTCGCCCAGTTCCAGTCGCTGCTCTCCCCGTTCATCGTTATGTTCACGATCCCGCTCGCGTTCACCGGCGGCCTGTTCGCGCTCATCTTCTGCGGGATGAACATCAGCATTGTCGCCATGATCGGCTTTGTCATGCTGGTCGGCATCATCGTCAACAACGGCATCGTGCTGGTCGACTACATCAACACATTGCGGCGCGAGGGCACCGGAAAACAGGAGGCGATCATCGAGGCCGGGGTCACCCGCCTGCGCCCCATCATCATGACGGCGCTGACCACGGTGCTGGGCCTGTTCCCGCTGGCGCTCGGCGTCGGCATGGGCGCGGAGCTGATGCAGCCCGTCGCGGTCGTCTGTATCGGCGGCCTGATCTACGCGACGCTGATGACGCTGTTCATCGTCCCGATCATGTACGACCTGCTCAACCGCAAGGAACTCCGGGTCGTCAGGGACGAGGACCTCGAGGTCGTGGATCTTTAAAGACTACGCCGGCGTTTCGCCGGCGTTTCTTTAGGCGCGTTGAGATAGGAAAACATTTGTTGGGGCGAACTGTGATCGCCAGCGGGCGAACGCAGTTCGCCCCTACTTTGACCCCGTCATCCGCTGGTTCAAATCCAGCCAGCCCAGCCAATAAATTTGTCAACTTGAATAGCGGGCGAACGCAGTTCGCCCCTACTTTGACTCCGTCATCCGCCGGTTCAAATCCAGCCAGTCCAGCCAATAGATTTGTCAACTTGAATAGCGGGCGAACACAGTTCGCCCCTACTTTGACTCCGTCATCCGCTGGTTCAAATCCAGCCAGCCCAGCCAATAAATTTGTCAACTTGAATAGTTGTTCCGCTTTTGTTAAACTGTGAATAATCGCCCTTATGATAGAAATACATAAAGAGAGGTTCCCCTCATGATCTGTCCGCATTGTCAAGCCGAGATCCCCGACGACATGAAATTCTGTGCCGCGTGCGGCAAGCCGACGGAATACATCGACGCCGCGGTCGCGCAGCCCGCGCCGGAACCCGCGCCTGTCTCCGTACCTTTGTCCGATCCGGAACCCCCGCGCAAGGAGCATTTCTGGTCGCGCACACCGGCCGCCGAGGCTGAACCGGCCGCCGTGCCCGAAGCGACGCAACCCGCGCCGCCCGCACCCGCGCCGGTACCGGAAACACCGCATCCCCGCAACGACGCGCTGAACTTCCCGCAGTCCGGCAGCGGCAAACCGATCGAGGAGGCGAACTACGCGCCGGTCAACTCGCGTGAGCCGCTGAGCGTGTTCAGCTTTGTCGGCATCATTATCCTGATGATGATTCCAATCCTGAACATCATCATGATTATCCGCTGGTCCTTCAGCAAGAGCGTCAACATCAACAAGCGCCGCTTCGGCATCGCTTCCATCATCGTGTTCGCGCTCGCGCTGATCCTCGCCGTCGCGCTCGGCATCCTCTTTCCGGGGCTCTACCGCCCGGTGTTCGACATGCTGGCATCCCTGTTTTTGATCGGCTGACCGACCCGACATAAACCTCTATCGGAGCACCCATGAGCGATATCCTCTTTGTGACCGACGATTTCGTGTTCAGTGACCGCGTGGCCGGCGTCCTCATCCGGGACGGGAAAATTCTGCTCCAGTGTCTCGCGGGCGCGTCGGATTTCGCGTTTCCCGGCGGCCACGTCTCTTTCGGCGAGACCCATGCCGGGGCGCTGGCGCGGGAGATGTGCGAGGAACTGGACGTCGCGGTCGACGTCGGCGCGCTGCGGATGGTCGGCGAGATCACCTTCCCCTGGAAAGACCGCCCCTGTCAGCAGATCTGCCTGTTCTTTAATATGACGCTGTGCGACGACACCGCGCTGCGCTTCGACGCGCTTGCGGCAACCGACAACATCGAGGACACGGATATCCCGATCGAGTTTCACTGGGTACCGCTCGCCGATCTGCCGTCGCTGTCCGTCTACCCCGCCGGTGCCGCCGACCTGCTCCGCCGGTCGGAGACCGGGATCGTTCATTTTGTCTACCGCGAGTAACCGAAAGGAATCCGCCATGACCGCTGTCGAAATCAATCTTGTCGTTCCCGACGCGCTGGCTGCGCTGCAGCTGTACGAGTCCGTCTTTCCGGTCGAGCGCCGCGAAGTCACCGCCTTTGCGAAGGGCTACAACGGCGCCGCTTTTTCGCTGTGCGGCACGGGGTTCCACCTGCTGGACGAGAATCCCGCGCTGCAGCTGACCGCGCCGGTCCCGGGCGGCGCGCACCCGCTGTGGGTCAACGTCGTCGTCGAGGATCTCGGCGCCGTGTTCGACCGGGCGAAAGCCGCCGGGTTCGGCGTCGAACAGGACGTCGTCGACCAGCCCGAACTCGGCGTGCGCAACGCGCTGCTCAGCGACCCGTTCGGCCATCTCTGGATGCTGCACGAGGTCACGCGCGAGGTGCCGTTCGAGGACCGCTGCCGCGTGCTCGGACAGCGCATTCAACAAAATCTTGACTGATGCCGCTTTTCGCGGCTGCGCGCTCTGCCCCTTTGCGTGCGGCTGCGACCGCACCGGCGGCATCGTTGGCCGCTGCGGACAGACCGCGGCAGTCCGTGTGGCGCGCGCCGCACCGCATTTCTGGGAGGAGCCCTGTATTTCCGGAACCCGCGGCAGCGGCTGCGTCTTTTTTTCGGGCTGCGGGCTGCGCTGCTGTTTCTGCCAGAACGCCACCGTCAGCCACGGCGGATTCGGACAGACGCTCTCGACCGACGGGCTGACCGATCTGTTTCTGTCGCTCGCAGCCGGGGGCGTCCACAATCTCAACCTCGTCACCGCGACACACTTCCGCCCCGCGGTGCAGCAGGCGCTCGCCGATGCCAGGGCGCGGGGACTGTCGCTGCCGGTCGTCTGGAACACCGGCGGCTACGAGACGACTGAGACGATCGACGCGCTCGCGTCCGATGTCGACATCTGGCTCTTCGACCTGAAGTTTTACGACCCCGGCCTCGCCGCTGCGCTGTGCGGCGCGCCCGACTACTTTTCGGTGGCGTCGGCGGCGCTGCTGCGCGCGCTTGAGCACTGCGGCCCGCCCGTCTTCGACGACGACGGCCTGCTGCGGCGCGGGCTGATTCTGCGGCTGCTGGTGCTGCCCGGACACCGCGGCGACGCCGTACAGATTCTGCGCTGGGTCGCGGATCATCTGCCGCGGGACGGCTTTTTGCTCAGTCTGATGCGGCAGTACACGCCGCCCAAAGATCCCCTGCCGCGCGCCGGACTGAACCGCCCGCTGACCGACTACGAGTACCGCCGCGTCGCCGACGTGGCGCTGGCGCTCGGTTTCGAAAACGGCTTCTTTCAGGACCGCGGCTGCGCCGAACCCGGCTACACGCCGCCGTTCGACCTGACCGGTCTGCCCGACACGGAGGTACCCCGATGACCCCAACCCCGCACACGAAATTTGCGCTGCCCTACCGCGCGCCCTACCGCTGGCAGGAACTGCTGGGCTTTCTCGGCGCGCGCACGATCGCGGGCATCGAGACCGCCGACGAGCACCGCTACGCCCGCACCGTGCGGCTGGTGCACGACGGAAGGCTGCTCCGCGGCTGGCTCACCGTACAAGACGACGCCGAACACCACCGGCTTTCGGTGACGCTGTCGCCCGAGTTGCTGCCCGTTCAGGCGCGGGTGCTCGACCGCCTGCGGCTGGTCTTCGACACCGATTGCGACCCCGACGCCGTCGACGCGGTGCTGGTTCGGATGGACGCGCTGCGCCCCGGTCTGTTCGCGGCGGGCACAAGGCTGCCCGGCAGTTTCGACCCCTTCGAGATGACGGTGCGCGCTGTGTTGGGGCAGCAGATCTCCGTCAAGGCGGCGCGCACGCTCGCCGCCCGCCTCTCCGCCGCGTTCGGCGACCCGCTCGACACCCCGGTCGCGGGGCTGACCCATACCTTCCCGCTGCCCGCGGCGCTGTGCGCCGCGACGGACGACGCGCTCGCCGCCCTCGGTTTGACCGGCAGCCGCGTGCGCTGCCTCCGAACTTTTTCGCAGGCGCTGTGCGACGACAGCCTCGACCTCGATCATCCGTCCGACCCCGACGCCGAGCTGCAAAAGCTGCTGGCGCTGCCCGGTTTCGGCCCGTGGACCGTGCAGTATGTCGCGATGCGGGCGCTGGGCGTCACCGACGCCTTTCCGCACACCGACTACGGCGTCAAGGTGGCATTGGACGGCCGCAGCCCCAAGGAAATTCTCGCGCTCGCGGAAGACTGGCGTCCGCTGCGCGCCTACGCCACCATTCGTCTGTGGAACGCATTGTAAGGAGAGCACCCTGCAGTACACGACAACCTGCGCCTCCCCGATCGGCCTATACTGGCGAGTGACGGAGACCGCCTCACCGGCCTGTGGCGCGCCGACCGCACGAATATCTTTCGCGCTCTGTAAATAAACCCGCCGATTTTTCGATATACAATATAAAATATTGTTTTTTCCGCAGATCTTGTGTTACGATAGAGCTACACCCGTTGACCGGAGATAGGAGAGGTTTTTTTCTGAAACAGCAATCCTTTTGGACCTCGGTCCGACAATCGCTCTCGTCCTTCTTTTCGCGCGACACGGTACCCCCGGAATACCGCGAACTGGTTCGGACAGACATTGCGCGCGCCAACCGGACACGCACGCTGCTCGCCGCCGCGGGCCTGTTTCTGATCGAGCTGTCCAACCTGTTCGACAGCATGATGATGAACAGTTACGAGGGCGCGCTTCGGCATTTTATCAACACGGCTTCCATCATCGGCATGGCGCTGTCGCTGCTTACGTTTGTGCTGTTAATCGTTTTCATCAACCGCTCCCGCGACAACATCAAGCTCGAGGAGCGCACGGTTCAGTTGTTCTGGTGGATCGGCTGGATCTTTGCGGCCACCTTCCTGATGATCAACATCTCGGGCAACGGCGACATGCGCAACATCTTTTTTATTCCGCTGATCTACGCGGTCATTCCGCTGTTCTCGTGGCGGCAGATTGTGCCCATGCTGGTCTTCTTTATCACCAGCGTCGTTGTCATGGTGCTCTACTTCGACAAGAACCAGCAGTTCATTCAACTCTCCATTGTCATGAGTTTGCTCTGTCTTCTGGTCACCCAGCTGCTCTACACCTCGCAGGTGCGCTCCTACAGCTTTTTCCACCAGTCGCAGGACAAGACCGACCAACTCGACGCCATGGTCCGCAAGCTGGACGAGCTCTCCAAGACCGACCAGCTGACGCGGCTGCCCAACCGCCGCGCGCTCGACGCCTTTTTGGAGGTGGTATGGGATCACTGCTATCAGCACGGTGTCCCGATGATGGTGCTGATTCTCGACATCGATTTCTTCAAGAGCTACAACGACAAATTCGGCCATCTCTGCGGCGACGACAGCCTGATTGCCATCGCGCAGGCGCTGCGCGGCGCGTCCGTCGGCGTCACCGACTACGTCGGGCGGTTCGGCGGCGAGGAGTTCATGGTCATCTCCGACCACATGAGCATCGAAGACACCGAAACCTTTGCCGAAAAACTGCGCACCTGTGTGTCGGATCTGAAACTGGAGACCGCCCGCAAGGACGTCAGCGAGTACGTCACAATCAGTATCGGCGCCCACATCGAGATCCCGGCCCCGGGCCGCAGTATCCCCGATCTGATACAGGCCGCCGACAAACTGCTCTACACCGCCAAAGAGGCCGGCCGCAACCGCGCAGTCGTGGACTATGAAAAAAGTCGCCTTTAAAGGCGACTTTTTAAGTGTTGCAGGAGCGCTTCCTTCCCGTTCCTGTTATCCTGAGCGGATGCGAAGGATCTTTGTCTTCATCTAAAAGGTTCTTCCCTTCGTTCAGAATCACAGAACAATGTTTTTGTCCTGATATGCAGCACTGTTCGCGGCATTTCCTTCAACGGACAACTGGCGGCTTAGAACTGCCAACTGAAAAGAGCCTCCCGCTGCGCAGGAGGCTCTTTTCAGGTATTCTCAAAATCCCTTGATTTTAACTGATTTTGGAAGCTGTTTTTTCCGAACTGTTCGAGCCGTTTACCGTTTCTTGCTCTTTTTCTCGAGCCGCTTCTCAATCGTCGCCTCGTCCTCGCGGTACTCGAAGAATTCGGGCTGCGCCTCCTCGTCGACCTCGTCCTTGCCGGGCAGGATCGCGTTGAGCACGATGCCGAAGATGGCGGCGCAGGACAGACCGCCGAAGCTCAAATGCGCCGAGCCGATGCTGAACTCGATCGGCATCGCGTTGAAGCCCAGTCCGCTGACCAGAATGACCGCCGCGATGATCAGGTTGCGCGAGCGGGTCAGGTCGATGCGGTTCTCGACGACGTTGCGGATACCGATGGCCGAGATCATGCCGTACAGGATAAACGACGCGCCGCCGATCACCGCGCCGGGGATCGCTTTGACGATGTTGGCGAACACGGGGCTGAACCCGAGGATAATCGCGGCGATCGACGCGATGACCATGACGATCGGGTCAAAGACGCGAGACAGCGCGAGGACGCCGGTGTTCTCGCCGTAGGTGGTGTTGGCGGGGCCGCCGAACAGGCCGGCGAGCGCGGTCGCGAGACCGTCGCCCAGCAATGTGCGGTTGAGGCCCGGATCCTTCTGCAGCGGTTTGCCGATGGTGGCGCCGATGGCGGCGACGTCGCCGACATGCTCCATCATGGTGGCGAGCGCGATGGGGGCCATGATCAGAATGGCGCTGATGTCGAACTTCGCGAGCTTGAAGGGCGGCAGACCCACCACTTTATCGGCGGTGAGCACCTCGTTGATGCCGGCGAAGAACTCGGCGCTGGTTCCGGCGGTCATCGCTTTGATCATGTTGAAGAGCAGGAAACCGATGCTCGGAATCAGGATACCCATGAGGATCGGCACGATCTTCATCATGCCTTTCGCCCAGATGTTGCAGACGATGATGATCGCCATCGTGATGACGGCCAGAAGCCAGTTGCTGCTGGCGCTGCTGACCGCGACGGGCGCGAGGATCAGGCCGATCAGGATGATGATGGGGCCGGTGACGATCGGCGGCACGAACTTCATGACGCGCTTGACGCCGACCACCGTGATCAGCAGTGAGACGAGCAGGTAGACCAGGCCGGCCACGACGACGCCGCCGCCCGCGTACTGGAGTTTCTCCTCAACCGGCATCCCGCTGAAGATGCCGGTTTCCATCGCGGTCACGGCGCCGTATCCGGCGAGAAACGCGAAAGAAGACCCTAAAAAAGCAGGTACCTTTCTCTTTGTCAAAAAGTAAAACAAGAGAGTACCCGCCCCCGCACAAACCAATGTGACCTGAACACTTAACCCTGTGATTAACGGAACCAAGACCGTTGCGCCAAACATCGCAAAAACATGCTGAACGCCGAGTACAATGGTTTTGCCCCAACCCAACTCTTTCGGGGCGTTGTAGATCCCTTCTTTTTTCTGCATACAAACCCTCCTTCTATTCAAAAAACGTTTCCAAATTGTCAGTATTATAGCAGTGATCGAGCGCATTTACAAGAGGTTTTTCCGGATTTTTTCCGGTTTTTCGACAGGTTTTTTTGAAATGGCGGATTGCTTGACTTTCCAACTTTATATAAGGTATTATTGATATGATTTCGCCTTAATTGCAAGGCCCGGTAAGAAAGGAAAATGATGATTCCTGTAGCAGTCAGTCTGAACCTCAACGAGTTCACCAACGGCGATCTGCTGCCGACCGTCGTGGTCGGGTTGCTGATCGTTTTCGCTGTGCTCGCCGTCATCTACATCTGCCTCGTGGTCATGGAGCGCATCTTCAGAAGCAAAGCGGCGGCCCGAACCCACAGCGTCACCGCGCCGTTCGGCGGCAGCGTCCAATCGCTGTCCGCGGGCGGCAATGTCGGGGAGGGCACCGTCGTCGCCGTCGTGCGCGACGACGCCGGCGCGGCCTTCGAGCTGCTGTCCCCCGTTTCCGGCACGCTGAAACAAAACGTCCAGGGCGGCGCGTCGTTCCAAAAAGATGACACCTTGTTTTGGGTGGAGTCCGAACTGTCCGCCGGTAAAAAGGCGGGCCGCGCGCACACCGTCGTCGCGCCGTTCGGCGGCAGCATCCGGTCACTGTCCGCGGGCGGCCCTGTCGAAAAGGGCGCCGTCGTCGCCGTCATGCTCGACCGGGACGGCGCGGCGTACGAGCTCCTGTCCCCGGTATCCGGCACACTGAAACTGAAGGTCCAAAGCGGCGCATCGTTCCAAAAAGACGACACGCTGTTTTGGGTGGAATAGGAGGGTTTCATCATGTTGGATACAATATTACAATTCTTAAGCAAGACCGGCGTCGCCCAGCTCTTTACCCGGGAGGGGCTGCTGTCGCTCGCCATGATCGTCATCGCGCTGGTGCTGTTCTATCTCGGCATCGTGCGCAAATTCGAGCCGCTGCTGCTCGTGCCCATCGCGTTCGGCATGCTGCTTACCAACCTGCCTTTCGGCGAACTCATGCATATGGATTTGTTCGACAAAGTCCCGATGTTTAACAATGACGGCACCGCTATGCTCAACGCCGCCGGTGAAGCTGTCAAGGGTATCGACTACGGTCGAATATTGCAAGAGGGCGGATTGCTCGACATCCTGTACATGGGCGTGAAGCTCAACATTTATCCCTGTTTGATTTTCCTGGGTATCGGCGCCATGACGGATTTCGGTCCCATGCTCGCGCGGCCGTCCTCCATGCTGCTCGGTGCCGCGGCGCAACTCGGTGTCTATTGTGCGTTTATCCTCGCAGCCGCCACCATTTTCAACGGCAACGAGGCTGCGTCCATCGGCATTATCGGCGGCGCTGACGGACCGACCGCCATCTTTCTGACCAGCAAGCTCGCGCCGCACCTGCTTGGTCCCATTGCTGTCGCGGCATACTCGTATATGGCGTTGATTCCGCTGATTCAACCGCCGATTATGCGCGGCCTGACCACCAAAAAGGAACGCGAAACCGTGATGCCGCCGGTCACGTCGGTATCCAGGACCACGAAAATCATTTTCCCCATTGCCGTGACCATCGTGACCGTGCTGGTGTTGCCCAGCGTCGCGCCGCTGCTTGGTTGC
>JAVBVJ010000071.1:0-22833 GCA_031554355.1 Oscillospiraceae bacterium | reverse complement strand
ATATTATTTTGACGCGCCGAAAAACATTTGATAGAATAAGGGCAATAAAAAAGGAATTGGGTAAGATGATGAAAAAGCTGTTATCCGTCCTCTGCGTGGTCATCCTGCTGCTGTCTTTCTCCTCCTGTGACTTGCTGCTGGATTACCTTTCGGAGGAACCCGATCTCGTCGAGTACAACGGCACCGTCTACGACAAGGCCCAGTGGACGATTCTGGTCTACATGAACGGATCCAACCTCGAGAGCGACGGCGGCCTCGCCACCGGCGACATCGCGGAGATGGTCGGCGCGCAGATCGACAGCGACGACGTCCGCATCATCATCCAGACCGGCGGCACGATCCACTGGAGCATCGAGGGCATCCCCGGCCACAACATCGGCCGCATGCTGGTCGACAACGGCGATCTGCAGACGCTGGAGATCTCGAGCCCGCGCAGCATCGGCGACGCGGGGAATCTCTCCTCGTTCATCGATTTCGGCATGAAATACTTTCCCGCCGAGCGCTACGGCATCATTCTGTGGAACCACGGCGGCGGCTCCGTCTCCGGGTTCGGCGCGGACGAGTGGTACGACGGCGACGGCCTGACGCTGAAGGAGCTCGACGACGCCTTTGCCCGCTCCAAGGCCACCACCACCAAATTCGATTTCGTCGGTTTTGACGCCTGCCTGATGGCGAGCGCCGAGACCGCGTGGATTCTGCGCAACTACGCGCACTATCTGGTCGCCTCCGAGGAGGTCGAGCCCGGTTACGGCTGGGATTACCTCGATTTCCTCAACAAGCTGGGGCAGAATCCCGGCATGGAGACCACCGAGCTCTGCCGGAACATCTGCGACGCCTACGTCAACTACTATCTCGACAACGATATGGCATACGAGGTCACGACGCTGTCGGCCATCGACTTGAGCCGCATCGGGCAGGTCGTCTCGGCGCTCGACGCGTTTACGGCGGCGGCGAAACTCAGCAAGGACAGCTACCGCAGTTTGGCGAAACTGCGCGCCAAAACCCACGAGTACGGCATGCCGGCCGAGAACGATTTCAGCTTCGACATGATCGACATCGCCGACATGGCGAACCAGTATTACACGCTGCTGCCCAAGGAGAGCGAGGCGCTGCTGAACGCGGTTGAGAGCGCCGTCTCGTACAAGGCGCAGAACGCCGACAGCACGATCGCGGGCGGCATCTCGCTGTACTTTCCGTTCTCGCAGCCCGACCGGACAACCGACCGCATCGACGTCTACCGCAACTGCGGGTTCTCGGAAAACTACATCAATTTCACGATCGGCTTCGCCGAGCTGCTGACCGGTGAGACCATCGCTCCGTTCACCGCCGAGGAGATCCACGAAGTCGAGCCTGTGGTCGAGGACGGACGCGCGTATGTGATCCAGCTGACGCAGGATCAGCTCGACAACATTCAGGCTATCTACTTCACGGCGTGGGCGCTGTTCGAGGAGAACATCTACGCCCAGATCTATCAGGACGCCTACGTCGAGATCACCGAGGACGGCAAGATCCTGACCGAGTTCGACGGTATCATCACGACCATCAACGGCGAGTGGGCCTGCCTGTACGAGATCGAGTCGGGCGAGGGCTACATCCGCTACGCCGTGCCCGCCATGCTGAACGGCGTCGAGGTCAACCTGATTCTGCTGTATCAGGACGGCGCCGACAGCGGCCGGATTCTCGGCGCGATGGCGACGACCCAAAACGAGTTCGGCATGGCGCCCAAGCGCATGATTCCGATTAAGGACGGCGACGAGATCATGCTGGTCTACTATGCCGAAACCTTCGTCGACGTCGATGACACCTCGGAATCCGACACCGGCGCCTATCTGTACGAGGGCACGCCGTTTACCGTGAAAGGGGATCTGCTCGTCGAGGACTGGGAGGTTCTGGAGGGCGAGTACCTGTACGGTTTCCTGATCGTCGACCTGCAGGGCAACGAATACTACACCGATTTCGTCGTCGTCAACTACGACGAGTAACGCCCGGGCAATCACAAAATAATCTCCAAAATCTTTACTTGTGATTGAAATAACATCCAACTATGATTCCTGTGTGATTCTCATGCGGTATAGTCACCTCAGAAAACAAAACTTTTTGAGGTGACAACCATGAAAAATACACGGAATCTTTTTTATTCTGCCGCGAGCGTCGTCCTCGTCGCGATGACCATCGTGATCTCGCTGATCGCGCTGTAAAAATGTGCTGAACGACACCCGTCGTCGCAAACAGGACCTGCAAGGCTGTGTGTGCTTGCAGGTCCTGTTTCTTTGTTATGCGGTTTTCGCGCCGAACGCGTGATTGGTTTGTGATTGAACTATGATTCCTGTGTGATTCCTCCGTTGTACGCTGATCACGGAAAAAAACAGAAAAAGAGGATCCTGCAATGATGATACTTCAACGCGCCGTGATACCGTTTTTCAGCATCGTGATGGCCGCCCTGATCGTGGTTTTCGCCTACCTTGTCTGACGAAAAAGCAATAATGATTGCAGAAATGTAATTATTTATTGCTTTTTTCTTTTAATTTTTGAAAAACTATATTATGATATTTCTATAGTACCATCGGAGGAGGGTTCCCTTGGAACACCCATTCGTTGATTTTTCACAGAGCGCACGCGAAATTCTCGATCGCATTCCGGCGATCGTTCTTCGCGTTGATTACCGTACCCCCGACAAGCGCATCGTCTATATCTCGAACAAGGTGACGTTATACGGCTACAGCGCCGAGGATATCCTGAGCGGAAAGTTCGGCTGGGATCAGGCGGTGCGCCCGGAGGACTATCCTTCTGTCGTCGAGCGCATCCAGCGCAACATCGACAGCGGCAAAGACGAGTTCATGTTGATCTACCGCATGATCGCCGCCGATAAAAGCATCTTTTGGATCAACGACTACAGCTCGGTGCAGCGCGCGGAGGACGGTACGGTTCTGTATCTCGACCGCGTGGTCACCGACTACTCCACCGTCAAGGGCATCAACGACAAGCTCGAGGAAAAATCGAAACAGCTCGTGGCGCTGAACAAGATTCTGATCGGTCTGCACAGCAACGACATCGATCAGGCGTTTGTCACGCTGCTCAACACCGCGGGGCAGTACCTCGACATCAGCCGGGTCATCCTGTTCGAGGACTCCCCGGACCACACGACCTGCCGCGCCGTTTTCGAGTGGGACAATACGGGGATCCAAAACCTGATGTCCCGGCCCGGCGGCTTTGTACTGGACTACGAGAACGACATCCCCGAGATTCTGGAAGACCTCGACAACAAGGGCATGCGCGCTATCAATTACGGCGATATTCCGCAGGCGTCCGTCCGCGAGTTCAACGACGAGGGTGTCATCGCCGCTGCAATCTTCGCGATCCACGAGAACGACCGGCGCAGCGGCTTTATCTGTTTCGACGAGTGCGTTCTGGAGCGCGTATGGGAGAGCGACACGTTGGCTTTTCTGGGCACCATCGCGAACTTTGTGTCCACCGCGTTGATCCGCCGCTCGCAGACCGGCGCCATAGTCTCCTCGCGTCACGCGATGAGTACGATTCTGAACAACATCAATGACGCCATCTTTGTCGTCGATCCCGACGACTACGAGTTTGTCTTTGCCAATGAGGCGGCAAGGAATCTGCACAACATCTACAGCAACCAGTTTGCGCGCGGGAACCCCCTGTTCAACGAGATCATGGGCTCCAACGCCTACCGGTGGGAGGTCGATATCGACGCGCCGCCCGTGCTGTACGAGATCCCCTACTCCAACGACACCTACTACGAGATCCGCTTAAAAGACATTCTCTGGTACGACGAGCGCACCTTGCGGCTGTTCTGCTGCCGCGACATCACCGAGCCCCGCAAACAGGAGCTGTATATCCGGCAGATGGCGTTCACCGACATGCTGACCAAGCTGCCCAACCGCTACCAGTGCGACACCGATCTGGAGGTCGCGATCACCCGCGCGCGGGAACAGAAGAAGCTGGGTTATCTGCTGTTCATCGACATGGACGACTTTAAGATTATCAACGACGGCTACGGCCACGATTTCGGCGACGCGCTGCTCATCGAGTTCGCCCACTACCTCAAACAGACCGCGCTGCCCTACAACAAGGTGTTCCGCTTCGGCGGCGACGAGTTTCTGGTGCTGGTCGACCCGTCCAACGCCGATCTGGTGGACTATGTCATCGACCGGATCATCACGCGGGCGCGCGAGCCGTGGTATATCCTCAACAAGGTCTTCTACTGCACGGTCAGCGTCGGTGTCGTCTGTTTCCCGGACGCCGATCTCACAGCACGCGACATCCTCAAAAACGTGGACATCGCGATGTACCAGGCCAAGACCATGGGCAAGGACAGCTTCGCGTTCTACAGCGAGTCGATGCGCAACGACGCGATCGACCGCTCCGAGACCGAGCGCCTGATGCGCGAGTGTATCGTCAACAACTTCAAGGGCTTCAAGCCCTACTACCAGCCCTTTGTCGAACCCGAGAGCAACGAGATCATCGGCGCCGAGGCGCTGCTGCGCTGGTTCAAGGACGACGGCTCCATGATCATGCCGATGGATTTTATCCCGCTCGCGGAGTATCTCGGACTGATCGTCGATCTCGGCAACTTCGTGCTGCGCGAATCCTGCAATCTGCTGAAACGGATCAACGAGTCCGGGCTGCCGAACTTCAGCATCTCCGTCAATGTCTCGATCCGCCAGCTGCAACAGCACGATTTCGTCGCGACGGTGATGGACATCATCAACGAGACCTGCGTCAACCCGCGCAATCTCGTGCTCGAGATCACCGAGAGCATCGCGGCGACGGACAGCCACCTGTTCGAGAACATCTGCAACCCGCTGCGCCGCATCGGTATCCGCATCTCGATCGACGATTTCGGCACCGGCTACTCCTCGCTGTCGACGATGCGCGACATGCCGTTCGATATCCTCAAGATCGACCGCACCTTTATCCAGAACATCGACACCGACCCCTTCTCGCTCTCCTTCACCCGGCTGATCAGCAATCTCGGCCGCACGATGAGCAAGACGATCTGCGTCGAGGGCGTCGAGACCATCGATCAGGTCAGCTACTGCAACGAGATCACGGTCGACATGCTTCAGGGCTTCTACTACTACCGGCCGATGCCCGTGCCGGATTTCGAGAAACTGATTCTCCCGCCGCCCCAAAAATAGCAAAAAAAAGAGAAACCTTTTCAGGTTTCTCTTTTTTTTTGTTAAATAAACTTGTCTCGCTGTTCCAGAATCTCCTCCATCGACATCGGTTTCGCGTAGTAGAATCCCTGAATGAAGTCCGCGCCGCACTGGACGACGATGTCGCGCTGTTTCTCGGTCTCGACGCCCTCGACGACGACCTTGAGGCCGGCGGCGTGCGCGTACTCGATCATGATGCCCATGGTCTTCTGGTAGAACGGCACCGTCTCGATGTTCTCGATAAAGGTGCGGTCTATTTTCAGCGTGTTGACCGGCAGTGTGCCGACCTTCGAAAAGGAGGCGTATCCGGTGCCGAAATCGTCGAGCGCCATCGAGAGACCCATCGACTGAATCTCGTACAGAATCTCCATCATATGGTCGTTAAAATGGACATCCGCGCTCTCGGTAATCTCGACGCTCAGGCATTTAATCGGATACTTGATGGCATCGATGATCGACCGGATCTGGTGGTACAGGTCGCGGTTGTTCAGCTGAACCGGCGAGAGGTTGACGTCCAGAATGAAGTCGTCGCCGCAGAGGTCGTTCTCCTTGACCGCTTTCATCGACGTCGTCAGGACCCAGGTGCCGATGGGATCGATCAGTCCGTGCTGCTCAGCGACCCCGATAAAGATCATCGGCGCGATCGGGCCGAGTTCCGGACTCACCCAGCGGCACAGCGCCTCGAGCCCCACCCATTTTCCGGTCAGCGGGTTGACGATGGGCTGGTAGACGACCGAGAAGCCCTCCATTTTGTTGAGGACGCTGTTTTTCAAACTCATCTCCAGCATGATGTGCTGCTGGTAGACCTGATTCGTCGTCTCGTCGTAGATCAGCGGCTTGTTGGTGGCGTTTGCCGCCGAGATAACGCGTTCCACGATGTTCAGCATGAACGAGATGGTCTCGAACGGAACGACACAGGGGAAAAGACCGATCGTGACGTTTGTCAGCACCCTCTGCTCGACCCGGTCCAGAAGAACCTGCCACGAATCGGAGAAGCGGCGGAAGATCGTCTCGATCAGGATGCGCGCGTCGTCCTCCGTGGTGTTGCGCATCAAGATCGCAAAGGAATCGCCGTCGATGCGGTAGAGCGTCATGTTCTCCAGTATCAGCTGTTTCATCCAGCTGCTGATGACATGCAGCAGTCCGTCGCCGGTCTCTCTGCCGTAGAGATCGTTGACCTTGCGCAGACCCTGAATGTCATAGACCGCGAGGAAGGTGTCGGGCGCGGCGTATTTCTCGGTGTCGAGGAACAGCTTCATCCGGTTCGGCATGTCCAGCATCTCGTCGAAATAGGCGAGATACTCCATCTCTCTCTCTCTCTTTTTGCGCTCGGTGCTATCGAAATAGGTGACCATCATCGCGAGGCGGCCGTCGATCCAGCGGATACCGCGGTTCGAGATCTGAAGCCACTGGTCGAACGCCTCGAGGTAGTTCTCCCACGAGATGCTCGACAGCTCGCCGGTCTTGGGGTCGATGACCTCGTCCCGCTTGCAGAACGGGCAAAACGTGTCGGCGCCCAGAATTTCAAAACATTTTTTTTCGGAGATGTTGCCGGGCGACAGTTTGTTCATCGACTCGTAGTATTTATTGTATATAATTAACTCACCGGTATAGTAATCCATGACGTAGACGCCGGCGTCGATGCAATCGATGAAGGCTCGGAAGGCGTCGATCGACTTGGTCTGTTCCTCCAGCAGCGCCACCTGACGCTCGTTGAGCCCGGTAAGCTCGAAGACCTGATTGGCGGTCAGGCTGATGATTTTCAGGAACCCGTCGAACTCCTGCTCTGTCATCACGGGTCTGTCGATTCGCTCCGCCGGTTTCGTTCCCGTATCCGTGATAATAAAACCGCAGATGATCAGGCAGCCCACCATTTTTTCGTCGAGACGGATCGGAATCGCGCAGACCGACTCGTCGGAATCCGGCACCTTCTCGGTCTCCGGCCGGTCGTCCTTCATCGCGCATTTTGCGAGTTTGACGTTAAACGCCGAGTAGACCTCGTCCGCGCCGCGCAGAATAGGATCCATCCCGCACTCCCCTCTGTCGGTGACAAAGCCGAGCGCGACACGAACCGTGTCGCTCAGCGCCTGTGCGTGGCGTTGAACAAAAGCATAATCTGTTTTTTCCGGTTTCACCTTACTCCCCATAAACAAAACACCGTTGATACGCATGATTTCGCGTTTTTTCAATTATAATCTAATTTAAGACCGATTTCAAACGTAAATTGTGAATTTATGTTTATCATTCCCGAAACATCGGCTTTTTTTATAAAAATCGCGGCGCGCCTCCAAAAACATGAAAAAACGCGGCGGACACACACTGCCGTCGCGTTTTTTCGAAATTCTCTCTCTTCTTCCCCGCCTGCCGCGGGTGGACTTTTATTGTATCGAACACAGCGCGCGCCTTTTGCCGAACGCTGTCGAGCTGCTATATTTTTTCGGGATCCTCGGCTAAGCGTTCTGCAAGTTGCTGTTGCTCCGACACCGTATCGGTGGTTTGCGCTCTGTTTTTGTCGTTTTTTCGCTTGTCGATGACATACCACAGGAAGATCCATAATCCGCGCACCGCGCCGCCGACCGCGACCGACCACCAGATCCCCCGCAGGCCGAGCGCCGTGTGCGTCACCAGAAAATACGCCGCAACGACCCGCAGCGCGTTGACCGTGATGCTGGCGACGGAGGGCGGAATCGTTCTGCCCGTGCCGCGGAACGAGCCCGCCGCGATGCCCTCGAGGCAGGCCAAGGTCTGGGAGTAGGCCAGAATGTGCAGGTACCCGATCCCGATCTCGGCGACAGCGCGGTTTCCGGGCACAAACAGCTCCATAAAGAACGGCGCGCCGAGATACATGATCGCGGTGATGGCGAAACCCCACACGACCATGACGCCGAACGAGATCCGGAAGCCGCGGTGGATGCGGTCCCACTTTTTCGCGCCGAAATTCTGGCCGACAAAAGAGGTCAGCGCGATGGAGTACCCGCCGCCGATCAGCCAACTCAGGCTCTCGACCTGCGAACTGACGCGGGACGCCGCCATTGCGTCGGAGCCGAACGAGGCCACGAAGCGCGACAGAATCATCGACAGAAAACAGAACAGGAAGCTCTCGACCGCGATCGGCAGCACCCATTTTGTAATCTGAACCACCTTTTCTCGCTCGGGTTTTGCCAGAAAACGGAACTGCTCGAACGGACGGCTGTGCGACTTCAGCAATGCGATGACCATCAGGACACAGCACAGCATCTGGGCGATGATCGTGGCGACGGCCGCGCCGCGCACCCCCTGGTTGTACCGCAGAATCAGAACCGGATCCAGAATCATGTTGGTCACGAGCCCGCACGCGTTGATGATGAACGGGAGCCGCGAGTTGCCGCTGCCGTTGAAGATCCCGGTGATCGCCGCCGAGACAAAGGCGAACGGCATCCCGATCCCGATGATCGAGAGGTAGGATTCCGCCATCGTGATCACCGACGGGTCGATGATCTGGAAAAAGCCGATCAGGCCGCGCCGAAAGACGATAAACACGGCGCCGGCCGTCAGGCCGAGGAGCAGGGATAGCGTCACCGCGTTCTGTCCGTACGACTGCGCAGTCTCGCGGTCGCCGCGCCCGATGTTCTGCGAGACGCCGATCTCGGCGCCGCGCGACCCGAAGAAGATAAAGGCGAGCGACAGCCACATATACATGCCGACGCTGCTCGATGCCGCCACCGCCGTGCTGCCGACGCGCCCGAGCCAGAACATGTCGGTCAGGTTGTAGGCCATCTGGATCACCTGCGTTCCGATGATCGGCAGCGATACCAGCAGCAGTTTTTGTAAAATTCCGCCCTCAGTTAAATTGTACTTATCATTTTTTGCCATGGGTTTCTCTCTCTATTTTCCTTTAATTGACTTCATAATGCGCAGCACCGCAGGCAGTTCCCCGAGCCGGAAGAAGTACCGCACGAACCGCAGCATCACGCCCGGCTGCAGCTCGGCGCCGGTCTCCTCGCGTCCAAACTCGGTGGTCTCCTGCATCTTTTGAAAATACGCGAGCGTGCTCTCCTTTCGGGCTTTTCCGGTCGGGTTGCTGTCCGCAACCGGCACAAAGCCGATGCCCTGCGCCGCAAGCGACTGCAGCACCGGTTCGAGTCGCGTGACAAAATCGTTGTAGTTCCGCTGCGTTGTCCACGCCGCCTCCGCGACGGCAAACAGCCGCGGAAACAGCCGCTGCTCCAGCTGCTGCTCCGTCTCGATGCGCTCGCACCACAGACAGCTCTCGATGCCCAATGTGCTCGAATCCGCCGCCATGTTCCTGCGTCCGATCTTCGGGGTGTAGGTGTAGACGCGTTTGAGCGGCGTCATGCTGCACGGGTAGTCGAGGTACAGATGGAACATCTCGGAGTAGACGATGCCGCCGCGTTTCGAAAATTCCTCGACGCAGGCGGTGCCGTTGCCCGCCAGCCAGAACTGGATCTCGGCGCCATCGTAGCCGCCCGAGTTCAGCACGTCGTCCCAGCAGCGCACGGTTCTGCCCCTGGTTTTCAAGTAGGCGGTCACGCGGTTCTGGAAGTAGCCCTGCAGCGCCTCGCAGTCCGCAAGGCCCTCCTGCGCCATCTTCGCGTTGCAGTCGGGGCATTTCTTCCAGCGCGCTTTTGGCGCCTCGTCGCCGCCGATGTGGAGGACCGGCGACGGAAACAGCTCGATGATCTCGTCCATCACCCGCTCGACGAATTCGTAGGTGCGCTCCTTGCCCGCGCACAGAATGTCGGAAAAGATGCCGCCCTGCCCCGCCAGCGTCACCGTCCGGTTGAAACAGCCGAGCTCCGGCATCGCGCACAGCGCCGCGCGCGTGTGCCCCGGCAGGTCGATTTCCGGCACGATCGTGATGCCGCGCTCCGCCGCGTATTGAACGATTTCGCGGATCTGTTGCTGCGTGAAAAAATCCCCGCTCGTCGCCGCAAGCTGCGGATACCGCAGGATCTCGATGCGCCAGGCCTGGTCGTCGGTCAGGTGCCAGTGCAGCGCGTTCATCTTGACCAGCGCCATCTGCTCCAGCACGCGCTTGACCTCCGCCGCCGAAAAAAAGTGGCGGCAGACGTCGAGCGACTGCGCGCGGTAGCGGTAGCGCGGCGCGTCCTCGAGCGCAAAGCACGGCATCTCGCCGTCCTGAATGTAATGGACCACGGTCGTCAGCGCCCAGATGACGCCGATCTCCGCCGCGGCCTCGATGATGATTCCGTCAGCCGCCACGGCGATCCGGTAGCCCTCGCGCGGCAGCGCGTCGTTGTGGATCAGTGTGATCTGCGGATCGCTGTCCGACGCGGCGCAGCATAGTCCCGTGCGCTGCTCGAACGCGGCGAGAACGCCGCGCGAAAACCCGCCCAGCGCCACCGCGGGACGCTCGCCGAAGCGGAAGGTCCCCTGCCGCATTTGGAATTTTCCGTTCGCTTTCGGGATCATTGCTCGCCCTCCTGTTAATTCTTCTTGTTATTATAGCGCGCAAAGGGTGTTCTGTAAACGAAATGTGATTGGCGGACATACTATTAAGATATGTGTGATCATTATCCGCGAGGAGTTCAGAATGAAAGAACAGAAAGATAAGCCGCACCCGCTGTACACCCGCTGGGGCGAAAAACTGGATCGCGACTGTCCGCTGCCGGAACATCCCACGCCACAGTTCCGGCGGGACAACTGGGACAACCTCAACGGCGTCTGGCAGTACGCGTTCCGCAGCGATGCGGGCAGCATCCCGACGGTCTGGGACGGCGAAATCGTGGTGCCTTTCTCGCCCGAGAGCCTGCTGTCCGGCGTCGGTCGCCAGCTCAACCCGCGCGAAGCGTTGTGGTATCTGCGCACGTTTACGGTGGACCGCAGCCGCGGCGCGCGCATCGTGCTGCATTTCGGCGCGGTCGACCAGAAATGCACCGTGTTTGTCGGCAGCACCGAGGTTGGCGGCTTCAATGGCGGCTACTGGCCCTTCTCGATCGACATCACCGACGCGGTCACCGACGGCGACAACACGCTTGCGGTCTGCGTCTTCGACGACTCCGACGAGGGCATCCACGCCTACGGAAAACAAAAGCTGGAACACGGCGGCATCTGGTACTCGCCGCAGAGCGGCATCTGGCAGACCGTCTGGCTCGAGTATCTGCCCGCCTGCGCCGTCGAGTCGCTGAAGATTACGCCGATGTTCGACCAGCAGTGCGTCGCGTTCGACGCCGTCTTTTCGGACGGCAAGGACCACCCCTTTACCGTCACGATCCTCGACAACGACGGCCCCGTCGCCATCAAGACGTTCCGCACCCGACGCGGCCTGTTCGATTTCCCGAAATTCCACGCGTGGACGCCCGACGACCCGTTTTTGTATGACGTCGTCGTCGAGAGCGGCGACGACCGCGTCTACAGCTACTTCGGCATGCGCAAGTTCCACATCGGGTTCCACGAGAACGGAACGCGCTGTTTCTTCCTGAACAACCGCCCGTTGTTTCTGACCGGCCTGCTCGATCAAGGCTACTGGAGCGACGGCATGCTGACCCCGCCCGCGGACGAGGCGATGGTCTACGACATCGCCACGCTCAAGGAGATGGGCTACAATCTGCTGCGCAAACACATCAAAATCGAGCTGCTGCGGTGGTACTACCACTGCGACCGCATCGGGATGCTGGTGTTCCAGGATTTCGTCAACGGCGGCGGCCCCTACAAACGCATGGTCATCGATTACCTGCCCTTTATCGGCATCCATCTGAATGACCGCCACTACCGGCTGTTCGCCCGACAGGACAAACTCGGCCGCGACCAGTACATCACCGACCTGCACCGCACGGTCGACCTGCTGTACAACACCGTCTCTGTCTGCACCTGGGTTCCGTTCAACGAGGGCTGGGGGCAGTTTGACGCCAACGCGGTTACCGAGACGATCCGCGTCAAGGACCAGAGCCGCCCCGTCGACCACGCCAGCGGGCGCCACGACCAGCACGGCGGCGACTACAAGAGCGAACACGTCTACTATAAAAAATACCGCATGAAACCGGATTTCTTCGACCGCGCCGTCATTATCAGCGAGTTCGGCGGCTACAGCTGCCCCGCGCCCGGCCACATGAGCACCGATAAATTGTTCGGCTACGAGATGTACGACAGCCCCGCCGCCCTGACCGACGCCTACTGCGCGCTGTACAACCGCGACGTCTTCCCCTACGTCACGAAGGGCCTGAGCGGAACCGTCTACACGCAGGTCAGCGACGTCGAGGAGGAGATCAACGGTGTCTTCACGTACGACCGCGCGGTGGTCAAGCTCGACGCCGATCGTGTCCGCGCCGTCAACGAGGCACTGAAAAAAGCGCTCGACGACTAGCGCCAATCACTTTAAAGTAAAAAACAGCACAGCGAAATGTGCTGTTTTTTCTTATGCAAATCGCGCATGGAAAGCGGGCAGCGATCTAAAGTATAATGGGTACAGAAAAAAACCGGAGGACAATCATGGCCATACGCTATATCCCTGAACCCTTCCGCATCAAGTCCGTCGAGCCGATCCGGATGCTGACGCGCGAACAGCGCGCCGAAAAGATACGCCTTGCGAAATACAACCTGTTCAACCTCGCCAGCACCGACGTCTACATCGATTTGCTGACCGATTCCGGCACCAACGCCATGAGCGTCCACCAGTGGTCGGGCGTGATGCAGGGCGACGAGAGCTACGCCGGGGCGACGAGCTACTACAATCTGATCGAAGCCGGGAAAGATATCTTCGGGTACGGGTACATCCAACCCGTCCATCAGGGACGCGCCGCCGAGAAGGTGCTGCTGCCCATCTTCCTGCAAAAAGGAAAATACGCGATCTCGAACATGTTCTTCGACACGACGCGCGCCCACGTCGAGCTCGCCGGCGCGCGCGCCATCGACTGCGTCGTTCCCGCCGCGCTGGATCCCGCCATGCGCGTGCCGTTCAAGGGCAACATGGACGTCGCGCGCCTCGAGCAGCGCATCGTCGAGCTCGGCAAAGAGAACGTCGGCATGGTTATCATGACCGTCACCAATAACTCTGCGGGCGGCCAGCCCGTCTCGATGCAGAATATGCGGGAGACGGCGGCGGTCTGCAAAAAGTACGGGATTCCGCTGAACATCGACGCCGCGCGCTACGCTGAAAACGCCTATTTCATTCAGCGCGACGAGGACGGCTATCAAAATACGCCGATCAAAGAGATCATCCGCGAGATGTTCTCGTACGGCGACAGCTTCACGATGTCCGCCAAAAAAGACGCGATCGTCAACATGGGCGGCCTGATCGGCGTCAAAAACGATGACGCCGATCTCATCCTCAAGATCCGCGCCAACTGCATCAGCTTCGAGGGGTTCTTCACCTACGGCGGGCTCTCGGGGCGCGACCTCGAGGCGCTGGCGATCGGCCTGTACGAGGGCATCGACGAGAACTTCCTGCGCTACCGCGTCGGACAGATGGAGTACCTCGCGGCGCGGCTCGACGATGCCGGCATCGTCTACCAGAGTCCGGTCGGCGGGCACGGCGTCTTCGTCGACGCGAAATCCATGTTTCCCCACATCCCCTACAGTGAGTTCCCCGGACAGGCGCTCGCCGTCGAGCTCTACAAGGAGGCCGGCATCCGCACCTGCGACATCGGCTCGTACATGCTGGGCAACGACCCCGACACCGGCGAACAGCTCAAAGCTGATTTCGAGTTTACCCGTCTCGCCATCCCGCGCCGCGTCTACACCCAGGCGCATCTCGACCTCATGGCCGACGCATTGATCGAGATCAAACAGCGCGCGCACACCGTCCGGCGCGGATACCGCATCACCTGGGAACCGCCGATTTTACGCCATTTTCAGGCGCACCTCGAGCCGATCGAACCCTAAAACGACACGAAAAAGCAGGATCCTCGGATCCTGCTTTTTTAACGGCTTCGAGCTATTTCCGGCGCGGAAACACAAAGTCCTGCGCCTGCTGGGCGCCGAGTTTCCCCGCCGTGACCGCGGCGATCAGCGCGGCGCCGTAAGCCGCCTCGGACCGCGGCGGCGGCACGACGATGTGCATACCGAAACACTCGGTCAACAGATTGCGCAGCAGTGGGCTGTTGCGCACCGCCGCGCCCGTCGCCGTCAGCGTTCCGCCGCTCAACACGGGCGGCAGCATGCGGCGCGACTCAGCGTACAGCGCAAGGCAGATGTCCTCCAGCACCTGAAGACACAGCTCCCCGGGCGAAGCCGGGCGGTCGGTCAGGCGGGGCTGAAAGCCGGTGCCGGTACTGTTGTAGACCGCATGCGCCTGCTCGTCCATCTGCCGGTACAACGTGTCGGTTTGCGGCGCGCCCAACATCTCCGCCGTCCGGCTGAAGAAGAGGCGCAGCGCCTCGTAGTTCTTCCCACCGACGCGCGGCGTTCCGATGGTGAGGTAGCGGCCGCCGACATAGGGGCGGCAGATCAGCGCGTCGGTGTAGCGGATAACGGCATCGCCCAAGGCCGCGATGTAGGTCTCGGTGCCGATCTGTACAACGGCGTCGGAACGGCCGTTGTCGCACGCAAAGACGCGCGCCTGCACATCGCCGACCGCGCAGCACACCGGTACCCCGCTGTACGACCCCAACAGCTCCTCGCCGAAGACGACCGGCGGCAGCAGGTTGAGATCGGTGTTCGCGTTGATCAGGTTCGCGTAGTCGAAGCGGCCCTTCGACAGCTCAAAGACCCCGAGCCCCGCCGCGGCGCTCGCGTGGAGCCGCGGCTCCTTGTTGCCGCACAGCGCCATGCCCACATAGTCGCCGATCGTACAGATCGCCGCCGCGCCTTCCGGCACCCGGCGATAGATCAAATCGTAGAACAGCTGCACCAGTCCGTCCTCGACGCCGGATCGATGCCCCGTCACCGCCGAGAATTCTTCGGCGAACGTCGTGGCGCCGCGAAACAGCTGCTCCCCGCGCTTGTCCCCCGCGGTACGGGCGGTGCCCAGCGCCTTGCCGTCGGCGTCGAGGTACAACATCCCTCTCGTCGGGCCGCTGATCCCGATCGCGGCGACGCCGCCGTCCGGCAGCAACGTGTCGATCATCTCCCGCGCACAGCGCTCGACGGATTCGGCGCGCATCAGCGACTCCCATTTCTTCTTTCGCGGTGCGGCGGTGTTGTTCGGACAGCTCAACACTTTCAGGATCCGGCCGCTCGAAAGATCCACCAGCGCGGTGCTGATGGTCTCGCAGCCCAAATCCAATCCGATCGCTTTCATGGCAGCCCTTCGTTTCTTTACCGTTGCATTTATTATAGCCGACCGGGCACGACAATTCCAGAGATCGTTTGTGAACAGAATCACTGTTTTTGGTGAACTGCGACGATCTCTCCTTGCCGGGAGCGAAGCCCCGCGCAGCCGCCGCCCCGACTGCACAGCCTTCCCGTCATTGCGGGCAATGCGAAGCAATCCGGATCTTAGCGCAAAAAAACGGAAACTTCCTGTCGTTTGCCCACGCACGCACAAAAGCGCTCTTCATCATAAAGTGCCGCGCGAATGCGCGGCACTACCTTTTACTAACAACTAGCAACTAGCAACTAACAACTACCTGCCCCTCTTCAGCAACGCGCACGCAAAGAGCAGCTGCCCCGCAAAGTAGATCACGCGGTTGCAGACCAGAAACACGAACTTGGTCTTGTAGTAATCCCAGATGCCCAAAAAGAGATCGGACACAAAGAACATCAGCCCGCCCAACCCCAGCAGCAATGTCGCCGCGCCCGGGTCGTTGATGGCGATCGAGATGGATTTCGCCGCCATGAACAGCACCAGCGCCGAGTAAATCGACAACGGAATCTTGACCGCGCCGAGGTTCCACCGCTCCTTCTTCTGGAAGATCAGCATGACGCCGAGGAACAGCGCGAAAATCGCGAACTCGTGCCAGCGAACCGGCCACCGCAGGTAGTACCCGACTAGCAGGCAGAGATGCATGCCCGCGAAGCAGAAAATGCCGTTGCGGTATCTGCCGACATCGCTTTGGATGTACTGCAGGAAGTAGTCGGCCGGCACCGCGCAGAGCAGCCCCAGCGCGATCAGATAGCCGGTGACGTCCCGGAGGCGCAGCGCCGCGATGACCGCCACGACCGCAACAAACGCCGAGAGCAGCACTTTCAGCAATGTCGCCGTCGAAAACGCGTTCTTTTTCTCATAATACAGATAGACGCCCAGCAGTATCAGGAACGGAATCCACAGAAAAATCATTACATGCCCCTCAACAATCCTCTTGTAGTATTAGATGTTCGCCTCTTTCGCCTTTTGCACCACCCGGTTCAGCCGCTGGGTCATGACGAACAACATCAGCACAAACGCGGCCAAAAAGAACGGGTAGACGCCGATGCCGATCCCGTCGGCCACGGTGCCGAACAGCGGCGGGATCAGCGACGCGCCGACATAGGCGCTCGCCATCTGAACCCCGATGATCGCCTGCGACTTGTCGGCACCGAAGTTTTCGGGCGTCGCGTGGATGACCGCCGGAAACACGGGCGCGCTGCCCAGCCCCAGCACGACCAGCCCGCACAGGCAGAGCGGCGTGAACGCGGTCGGGATAAAGATGGCGACCACACCGACCGCCATCACGGCAATCCCGATATGGATCATGCGCTTGTCGCCGAGCCGCGTCGAGATAAACCCGCTTAAAAACCGGCCCGCGGTGATGCCGAGATAGAAGAGCGCCGCAAACCGTGCGGCGGTCTCCCGGTCGATGCCCCGCGCGTGCACGAGATAGCTGCTGGCCCAGAGACCCGCGGTCGACTCCAGCGCGCAGTACGCAAAGAACGAGAGCATGACGCTCGGAACGCCCGGAATGCGCACGATCTCCCGCAGGCTGAGGACGCGCGCGGTCTTTCGCTGTTCCTCCGCGATGCCGGCGTGCTTGTTCCAGAGCGGCAAGCTGACAAACATCAGCAGCGCGATGCAGATCTGGATATAGAAGACGGTGCGGAAACCGTCGGTCCAGGCAAGACCCCGCGACAGCGCAAAGCTCATAATGAACGGACTGATCGCTGCGCCGACGCCCCAAAAGCTGTGCAGCCAGTTCATGTGGCGCGCGTTGTAGTGCAGCGCGACATAATTGTTGATGGCGGCGTCGATCGCCCCGGCGCCGAGGCCGTACGGGATCGCCCAGAGGCAGATCATCCAGAACGAGGTGGACAGCGAGTAGCCCAGCATCGCGGCTGCGGTCGCCAGCACACTGACCGCCGTCACCATTCCTGCGCCGAACCGGCGGGTGATGCGGTCCGACAGCAGCGCGGACACGATGGTGCCGCCGGTGACAATGATCGAGACCAGCCCCGCGTACGCGAACGGCGCGCCGAACTGCACCTGCATCGTCGGCCACGCCGCTCCCAGCAGCGAGTCGGGCAGCCCCAGACTGATGAACGCGATGTAGATGATAAGCAGTAACAGTATCATAGGCCTCTCGATTCAGCAAATTCTTTTTGATTATACGTTATTCTTTCCGGAAATACAAATACCGCGTTCGGCATTTTGTGATACAATACTGTTTAAAAGCGAAAACGAGGCGAAACCGATGAACCCAAACCAAACCCCCATCAAAACCGATATTGAGATCGCGCAGGCGTGCCAAATGAGAAAAATCGGCGACATCGCCGCCGGTCTCGGAATCCCCGAGGCGTATGTCGAGCCCTACGGCTACTACAAGGCGAAGATCGACTGCAACTACCTTGAATCCGTCGCCGCGAGGCCGGACGGCAAACTGATTCTGGTCACCGCGATCACCCCGACCCCCGCGGGCGAGGGCAAGACGACGACCACCGTCGGCCTCGCGGACGGACTGCGCAAGATCGGCAAGAACAGCGTCGCGGCGCTGCGGGAACCGAGCCTCGGTCCCGTGTTCGGTGTCAAGGGCGGCGCGGCGGGCGGCGGTTACGCGCAGGTCGTCCCGATGGAGGACATCAACCTGCATTTCACCGGAGACTTCCACGCGATCGGCGCCGCGAACAATCTGCTGGCCGCCATGCTGGACAACCACATCTATCAGGGCAATGCGCTCGGCGTCGATGTGCGCCGCATCACCTGGCGCCGCGCCGTCGACATGAACGACCGCCAGCTGCGCTTTCTCACCGACGGGCTCGGCGGGCGGGTCAACGGCGTCCCCCGCGAGGACGGCTTCGACATCACGGTGGCGTCCGAGATTATGGCGGTGCTGTGCCTCGCCGACGGCATCGACGACCTCAAGAACAGGCTTGCCCGCATCGTTGTGGGTTCTACGCGGAACGAGGAGCCGGTCACCTGCGCACAGCTCAACGCGACCGGCGCGATGGCCGCGCTGCTGAAGGACGCGCTGAAGCCCAACCTCGTCCAGACGCTGGAACACACCCCCGCCTTCGTGCACTGCGGGCCATTCGCGAACATCGCGCACGGCTGCAACAGCATTATGGCGACCCGCATGGCCATGAAACTCGGCGACTACGCCGTCACCGAGGCCGGGTTCGGGGCGGATCTCGGCGCCGAAAAATTCTTCAACATCAAGTGCCGCATGGCGGGGCTTACGCCCGACGCGGTCGTGCTGGTCGTCAGCATCCGCTCGCTCAAGCACCACGGCGGCGTCTCGAAAGCCGAGTGGTCGGTCGAGAGCCTCGACGCGATCGAGCGCGGCTTGCCCAACCTGTTGCAGCACATCGAGAACATCAAGGACGGGTTCGGGCTGCCGACCGTCGTCGCGATCAACGCTTTCCCGACCGACACCGCAGCGGAACTGGCGCTCGTCGAGCGCCGCTGCAAGGAGCTGGGCGTCAACGTTGCGCTCTCCGAGGTCTTCGCGAAGGGCGGCGAGGGCGGCAAGGCGCTGGCGGAGGAGGTCGTCCGCCTCTGCGAGCAGCCGAATCACTTCGCGCCGACCTACCCCGACGACATCGGTATCGAGCAGAAACTGGAAGCTGTGTGCCGCAAGGTGTACCGCGCGGACGGCGTCGAGCTGACCGAGGCGGCGAAAAAGCAAGCCGCGCAGCTCACCGCGCTGGGGTTCGGCGCGCTGCCCGTCTGCATGGCCAAAACCCAGTACAGCTTCTCGGACAACGCCGCGCTGCTCGGCGCGCCGCGCGGGTTTAAGATCACGGTGCGGGGCTTAAAAGTCAGTGCGGGCGCGGGCTTCATCGTCGCGCTGACCGGCGACATCATGACGATGCCGGGCCTCCCCAAGGTGCCGAGCGCCGAGCGCATCGACGTCGACAGCGCCGGAAAGATCAGCGGGTTGTTCTAAGACAAATAACTCCTGTTTTCCGGTTGTTGGGGTCGCTCTGCGCAATCTGTAAAGGTCATGAGAAAAAAACTTCTCGCCACCCTCATTCCCCTCCGTGGGGTGGTGACGCGAGGCATCGGGGTGGTGTCACGCAGCGCTCACTATAACGACAATTCTAATCAATTAAACAGATAAAAAAGCACCCGTCGGGTGCTTTTTGCTTTTGCCATCTCCGGCGTCTTTCTATTGCGTCTTCCTACTTCTTATTGCTCAGCGCGCCGATACTCAGACAAACCATCCCAACGCCGAGCAGCGTGAACGCGGTTGTCGCGTCCATCTCACCAAGAATCGAGAGCACCACGACGGCGACCCCCATCGCGAGCGGCACCGCTTTCAGAATCAGCTCGATAATCTCGGCGGCGGTCGTCTCCTTCTCCCCGGGGTTTTTCGCGTTCAGCAGATCCGCCACCGAGATGTCCAGCAGCTCGGCCAGTTTCGGAATTGTGTTGATGTCGGGCGAGCTCAAATCCCGCTCCCACTTGGACACCGCCTTGTCGGTCACGTTCAGTTTCGCCGCAAGCTCGGCCTGCGTCATCTCTTTGCTTCTGCGCTGCGCCGCGATCATCTCACCCATTGTTTTCATCGGAAATCCTCTTTTCGCTTTGTTACTTCGAGTATACGGCGGCGCTTTCGGTTTCTCAACCGACCCGTAGTTTACCGGCCTCAACCGTCAGTCGAGTCGCGGTTTACCGGATTTTGCGCCGCGCGCGTTGTTTTTCGGCGCCTGCTTGATGCCAAACAGAAACCGTGTGACCGGGTTGCGGCGGAAGATCTCGTAGGTCAGGAATGTCGCCGCGGCGGCGGGCAGCAGAATCAGCAATATCTGTTGCCAAATAACGCCGGTCAGCCGCAGTGCGAAGTAGGCGCACACGACGATCCACTGTTGGTGGATCAGATAAACCGGGTAGGACGCCGCCGAAAGATAGACAGTTACGCGATTCGAAAAATCGAGGGACTGCTTCCCAAGACCCAGCAGCGCGAGCACCGCGATCCACGCATAAGGGCCGTAGAGGAACTCAATCGCGATGCCGTCGACGGTTCTGCCGAAATACAGGTAGAGCCCGCCGAACAGCAACGCCGCCCCCAGGAAGAAAAAGCGGTATTTCTGGAGCTTGATCTGCACGGCGTCCCGCGACAGCAGGAAAAAGCCTAACAGGAAGAACGCGAGGTACTCCCCGACGCTCTTGCCCTGAATGTCGAGCAGCATCTGGCTGACCGACGGGACGACAAAGAGCAGCGGCAGAAGCGGCGCGGGAATACGGTCCAGAAACGCGGGATCCCGCTTGCGGCCCCACGCCATCAGCGGCAGCGCGGCGAGCGAGATGACAAAGAGATACGCCACAAACCACAAATGCGCCGGCGTAAACCCGCCGTTGTACCCCGAGAGGTCGGTCGGTTTGGTGAAGAACAGGACGTACTGCGCGAGATAGCCGCCGGTGTACCCGTTGTGGAAGCGCTCGGCGATGTAGGTCTGTAGCGGAACGAGCAGCAGAACGCCGGCGACCAGCGGGATCAGCAGACGGCGCACGCGCTCCGCCGCGAATTCCTTCGGGCTGCGGATCTGCAGCGCGTAGGCGGCGCTGATGCCCGCCAGCGTGAACAGCAGCGGCATCAGCCACGGCCACAGCGCCGCGACGACAGCCGAGAGCGACGGCACCGCGGCGCCCTTTACATAAAAACTCTCGCCGAAATTGTTGAACACCATAAAGGTGTGGTAGGGAAAGAGCGCCAGCACCACCAGCCAGCGCAGATTATCGATAAAATGTCTCCGCATACCGTATTCCTCCTTGTTCTCTGTCTATACGTGTTGTTCTACTGTTTTGTGATGTCTCGGCGGCGCATACCGGTCGGCGAAACCCCGTAAACTTCTTTAAAGCGCCGCGAGAAATGCGCCGTGTCGAAGAACCCGAGCGACTCCGCGACCTCGGTGACCGAGATGTCGGTGAACATCAGCAGCCGCTTGCTCTCCTCGATTTTGCGCAGCAGAATGTATTTCCCCGGCGAGACCCCCATCTGTTTCGCGAACAGCCCCGAGAAGTAGTGCCGCTCCAGCCCGACGCTGTTCGCGACCGCCTCGACGGAAAAGCTGCCGTACAGGTTCCTGCCGATGAAACGGACGGCGCTCGCGACGGGTTTCGACAGGCTCTTCTGTTCCTCGCTCTGCACCAGATCGAAGTAGTGGATCGAGACCTGCCGGAACAGATCCGCCAGCTCCTTTTCGCTCGTCAAGCCCTCGAGGTAGTTGATGTAGAAATCGCTGAGCGCGTAACAGAACTCGGGGTCCGCGCCGTGCTCGATCGCAAGGCGGCAGGTCGGCGCGATGTAGCAGATCAGCGCGTTCTTGATGCCGCGCAGACGCGTCGGCCCCAGCACGTCCGCGTAGGTGCTGACCAATGTGTCGACCGCGTCGGAGTGGATCAGCTCGAGAAATGCGTCGCGCTCCAATGTCAGTATCAGATTGTTCGAGCGGACCTCGTCCTCGTACCGGTGGTGCTGAAACCCGCTCATCAGCATGCGGTACGCCGCTTTTTCCGCCTGTTCCTGCAATACCATGCTTACGATTCTCCTGTCAACCATACTATAATACAAGCATTGTACCTCTTGGAATGCTATCCTGTAAACTATCCTGGATAATTATTTCGTGTATTGGGTTATTATCCGAAAGACTTCATGCGGCAACAAATAGAGGAGGATCTTGTATGTTAGACGAAACCCCGCGCGAAACCAGCAGCAAAGCGAACTATGTCACCGGTAAGTTCGAGCGTTTCTCCTACGGCCTGTACTTTTTCGGCCAGCTCATCTTCTACGGTATCGTCACCGGATTTCTGTCGCTCTACCTGACCGATTCCGGCATCCCCGCGATGGTCGTCAGCGCGATCTTCATCGTCGCCAAGGTCTGGGACGCCGTCAACGACCCCATCTTCGGCGTCATCGTCGACAAGGCCAAGCTGAAAAAGGGCAAGTATGTGCCGTGGGTGCGCATGTCGTCGTTTATGATTCCGCTCGCGACGGTGCTGATGTTCGCCATGCCGTCGTCGTTCAGCGTTCAGGTCAAGGTGATCTGGGCGGTCGCGGCTTACATGCTGTGGGACATCAGCTACACGCTCTGCGACGTGCCGATCTTTGCGCTCGCCACCTCGATGACCGACAACCTCAACGAGCGCGACTGGCTCTACCTCATCAACCGCATCTTCACGCTGATCGGGACATTGGCCGTTCTGGTGCTGGTACCGACGCTGTACCCGACTATCGGCTGGACGATGACGGCCGTCATCCTCGGCGTCTTCGGTATGCTGACCATGATCCCGATCGGGTTTTCCGCAAAGGAGCGCTTCTTTGTCAAGGATGTGCAGGAGAAGAGTCCCACCATCAAGGTGCTGTTCCAGTATTTGATCCACAACAAGTTCCTGCTCATCTTT
>JAVBVJ010000001.1:0-5327 GCA_031554355.1 Oscillospiraceae bacterium | reverse complement strand
TTCCCTTGCGACAGTCACACCATTGTCCGTTCGCGCTCTTCTATGCTAAAATGTGTGTAATGACTCATTTTGCCTGCCTTTCGATGGTTGTCTCGCAACGCCCATTCTACTGGCTTTGGCTTCTTGAGTCATTATCTTTTTCTCACTGTTGCACTTCAAGTGTAAAGCTACAGTCACTAATCACTACAAGCCCATTCCCAGTTTGATGGCGCGGAGATTGTGTTCGATCAGATGAGCGTTCTTTGCGGGAACGCTTTTTTTGATGGCCGCTTCGATGTCGGCCATCGAGGCGAACTCGGTGACGCCGAGCAGCTTGCCGAACACGATCATGTTCGCGATACCCTCGAGACCCTGCTCGTTCGAGAGCTGGGTTGCGGGGATGGCGTGCACCGTGATATCGGTGCGCGTGCAGGTGCGGTCGACCAGGGAGGAGTCGGTGAACACATGGCCGCCGGGCGCGACCGCATCGATGAATTTATCGAAGGAGGGGCCGTTCAGCACGACGAGTGCGGGCGGCCGGGTCACGAGCGGCGAACCGATCGGCTTGTCGGAGATGCAGACGCTGCAGTTCGCGGTTCCGCCGCGCATCTCGGGTCCGTAGGACGGCATCCACGAGACCTCGCGTCCCGCGATCATGCCGGCGTAGGCCGCGACTTTTCCCATGAACAGGACGCCCTGTCCGCCGAATCCCGCAAAAACCATTCTTGCGTCGTTCATTGCGCGTCGCCTCCTTTCGCGGCGTCTTTGTAGACCCCAAGCGGGTAGTAGGGGATCATATTTTTCTCGAGCCAGCCCATCGCGTCGACGGGATCGAGCGCCCAGTTGGTGGGACAGGTGCTCAGCACCTCGACGATCGAGAAGCCCTTTTTGTCGAGCTGGTTGGTGAACGCCTTTTTGATGGCGGCTTTGGTCTTGCGGATGCCAGGAACCGTGTTCGCGGTCACGCGCTCGGCGTAGCAGACGCCGTCGAGTGTCGACAGCATCTCGCAGACGCGCACGGGATACCCCGAGTAGCTGACATCGCGGCCGTAGGGGGTGGTCTGGGTGGTCTGGCCCGGCAGCGAGGTCGGGGCCATCTGGCCGCCCGTCATGCCGTAGATGGCGTTGTTGATGAAGATGACGGTGAGGTTCTCGCCGCGCGCCGCCGCGTGGACGGTTTCGGCGGTGCCGATGGCGGCGAGGTCGCCGTCGCCCTGATAGGTGAAGACGACGTTGTCGGGCCGCGCGCGTTTGACGCCGGTCGCGACCGCGGGAGCGCGGCCGTGGGGCGATTGCACCATGTCACAGTTGAAGAAATTGTAGGACAGCACCGAGCAGCCGACGGACGCGACGCCGATGGTGCGCTCGAGCACGCCCAGTTCGACGAGGGTCTCGGCGACCAGCTTATGGACGATGCCGTGCGTGCAGCCGGGGCAAAAACTCAGGGTCGCGTCGGTCAGACCTCTGGATTTTTCGTAGACAGTTTTCATTTTGCGGTACCTCCCGTGATGGATTCGATCTGCGCCAGAATCTCCTCGGGTGTCGGTACGACGCCGCCGGTGTGTCCGAAGAAATGGACGGGCAGCGCGCATTCCACCGCCAGCCGGACGTCGTCGACCATCTGACCCATGTTCATCTCGACGACGAGCAGGTCTTTGGCCGTCTTCGCGGCGTCGCGGATCTGGGTTTTCGGGAACGGCCATAGCGTGACCGGGCGCACGAGACCGGCTTTGATGCCCTTCTCGCGGGCGGCGTCGACGGCGCTGCGGCAGATGCGGGCGGTGGCGCCGAACGCGCTGAGCAGAATCTCGCAGTCCTCGGTGCGGTAGTTCTCGGCCTCGCTGAGCGTGGCCTCGACTTCGGCGTAGCGCTGATAGCGGGTGAGGACGGTCTGCTCCTGCCGGTAGGGATCGAGATTCAGCGAATTGATGACGTTGCGCGGGCGGCTGCCGTCGTATCCGGTCAGCGCCCAGTCTTTTTGGTTGATTTTCAGCTCGACTTCCGGGAAGACGACCGGCTCCATCATCTGGCCCAGCAGACCGTCGCCCAGAATCATCGCGGGGATGCGGTACCGCTCGGACAGGTCGAACGCCTTGTAGACGATGTCGACGATCTCCTGCGCGGTCGCCGGGGCAAAGACCAGAATGTGCAGGTCGCCGTGTCCCGGCGCCTTGGTCGCCTGGTTGTAGTCGGCCTGGGAGGGTTGGATGCCGCCCAGACCCGGCCCGCCGCGCATGATGTTGACGATCAGGCAGGGGAGGTCGCTCGCGGCGATGTAGGAGATGCCCTCGGTTTTCAGCGAGATGCCGGGCGACGACGACGACGTCATGGCGCGGACGCCGGCGGATGCCGCGCCGAGCACCATGTTGATGGCGGCGATTTCGCTCTCGGCCTGCAGGTAGGTGCCCTGTACTTTGGGCATCTGTTTCGCCATGTAGGCGTTGATCTCGGTCTGGGGGGTGATCGGGTACCCGAAGAAGTGGCGGCAGCCCGCGCGGATCGCGGCTTCAGCCAGCGCCTCGTTCCCCTTCATCAGTAAACGCTCAGCCATCCTCAATCCTCCTTCTCTACTTTAATTGCGCTGTCGGGACAGATGATCGCGCACATGGCGCAGGCGATACAGTCCTTGATGTTTACGACGGTCGAGGGGTAGTAGCCTTTGGTGTTGAACGATGTGGTGTCCATTGCGAGAACGCTCTTGGGGCAGGTTGCGACACAGAGTCCGCAGCCCTTGCAGACCTCGCGGTCGATGGTGACGGCGTTTGCCATAATGACTCTCCTTGTTGTTGCTGTCGTTATCCGGTGTCGGGGCTATTTCATGGAAGCCGCGATGCGCGCGGCGCAGATGATGGAGTAGAGTTTGCTGCGGTCGGAGTCGGAGCGGGAGGTCAGCACGATCGGGGCCGCCGCGCCCATGACGACGCCGCCGAACAGCCCCTCACAGGCGTTGGTCAGCACCTTGATGGTATTGTTGGCCGCCTCGATGCAGTGAAAGATCATCACGTCGGCTCTGCCGCCGACCTCGGAGACGAAGCCCTTGTGTTCGCAGGCGTCGATCGAGAGCGCAAGATCCATGGCCAGCGGGCCGTCGACGACGCAGCCGGTGATCTCGCCGCGCTCGTACATCGCCTTGATCTCGGCGGCCTCCACCGTCGCGGGCATCTTGTCGGTGACGGTCTCTACGGCGGCGAGCAGCGCGACTTTCGGCACCGCAAGACCCATGCCGTGCGCCGCGATAACGGCGTTGTTGAGGATACTGACTTTCTGTTCCACGGTCGGCGCGGGCACCACCGCGGAATCGGACATCATAAACATCCGGTTGAGGTAGGCGTTGTGGATGATGGCGACGTGGGACAGCACCTTCTCTTTGCGCAGCCCTTTCTCGCGGTCCAGCACGGCGTGGAACAGCTCGGCGGTGTGGATCTGGCCCTTCATCAGCGTCGACGCCCTGCCGTCGCGCACGAGCTTGACGGCGCAGGCGGCCGCCTCGTGGTCGTCCTTCGCGTCGCAGATCTCCATGCCGGCAATGTTGATGCCGTGCTTGTCGGCGACGGCCTTGATCTCTTTTTCGCTGCCGCACAGTATCGGGGTGACGACGCCCAGCTTTGCGGCTTCCTCCACCGCGCGCAGCACATAATCGTCCGCGGCCGCAGCGACCGCGATGACGCCTTTTGTTCCGGTCATTGATGCTTTGATGATTGCCTCGTAATCCATAAAAACCACCTCTCGTTGATATTTTTATGATACCGTATTTGTGGACACAATTCAAATGCAAAAGTGTAACAAAAACAGCGGCAGATTTGTGACAGTTTCACCACGTGAAACAACGACGGTGCTTTTGCACCGGAACGCGCGCCGTAAATTATTCGGTTCCGTCCCGTGAAACACAAAATTATTTTCGCGGTTTTGGCAAAAGAGACGCAGCATCGGAGAACGCGGGCAACATGCCCAAAAGAGGGACGGAATCTTTGTCTATATAATGACATTGAGGGGACGCGGACGGCGCGTGTATAATAAAGATAGATCATTCCAGAAAGGAAAGACACATGAAACCAGTAAAAGTGGCGCTCTGGGGATGCGGCGCGATGGGTTCCGGCATCGCGCGCACCCTGTTGCATAAAACCGGCGTCGAGATCGCCGGAATCTGCGATACCCACCCGGACCGCGCGGGAAAAAGTCTGTACAATTATCTTGGCGTCGCGCGGGGGGACCGCCCCGAAATTGTGATCTCCCCCGACATCGACGCGGTGGTGACGCCCGGCGCGGCCGACATCTGTGTGATCGCGACCGATTCGTTCGTGACGAAAGTGTTCGACAAAATTATGCTGGTGTTGGGGCGGGGGATCAACGTGATCACGATCGCGGAGGAGATGTCGTTTCCCCACGCGCAGCACCCTGATCTCGCCGAGAAGATGAACGCCTGCGCGCTCGAGAACGGCGTGACGGTCATGGGGACCGGCATCAACCCCGGGCTGGTCATGGATCTGCTCGCGATCTGCCTGACCGGCGCGATGACCGACGTCACATCGGTGCGCTGCGAGCGCGTCAACTCGCTGTCGCCGTTCGGCGCGGCCGTGATGAAGGAGCAGGGCGTGGGTCTGAGCGTCGCCGATTTCGAGGCCGGCGTCGCCGACGGCAGCCTCGAGGGGCACGTCGGGTTCGCCGAATCGATCGGCATGATCGACCGTGCGCTGGGGCTCGGGGTCGACGGGTTCGCGCAGCAGATGCAGGCGATCGTGACGACCGTCGACCGCAAATCCGCCCACGGTGCGGCGAAAGCGGGCGACGTCGCAGGTGTCAACATGACGGGGCAGGGACTGCGCGGCGGTGCGGTGGTGGTCGACATGCTGCACCCGCAGCAGATCGAGCCGGGCGCCGAGGGCACCGAGACAGGCGACTACATCACGCTGAAGGGGACGCCCGAGATCCATATGAGCATCAAACCCGAGATCGACGGGGGTCTCGGCACCATCGCGATGTGCGTCAACTGCATCCCCCACGTCATCAACGCCGACCCGGGGCTGTGCACGATGATCGATATCCCCGTGCCGCGCGCCGTAATGGGCGATTTCCGGGCCATGATTAAACCGCACAAAAAACTGGTGTAGCGGAGGTATTTTATGATCGCGAAAGGAAGCTGGGTTTCCGTCTACCGCGTACTGCTGGATCCCGCGATGCGGTCGGCGAATCTGCCGCCCGAGACCGCGGCGACGCCGTTTATCCTGTGGATGAAGGGGCATCTGACCGCCGACGCCGAGATCGGCGACCGGGTCGAGATCGTCACGCGGACGGGCAGAACCGAGAACGGGATTCTGGAGAAGTTCGAGCCGAACTTTGTCGTCAACTAC
>JAVBVJ010000047.1:0-11161 GCA_031554355.1 Oscillospiraceae bacterium | reverse complement strand
GATGAAGTCCCTTCGTCTCGTCGAGAAGGAACTGAAGAATGTCGATCTGGTCATCGAGATGCTGGACGCGCGGATTCCGCGGTCGAGCAGAAATCAGGAACTATTGAGATTAACCGCGTCAAAACCGCGGTTAATTGTGTTAAATAAACAAGATTTGGCCGACGAACAGGCGACGAAACAGTGGATCGCCTATTATAAGGCGCTCGGCTACGGCGTGCTGGCGCTGGACGCGAAAAGCCGCAACTCGGCGGCGCTGATCCAGCAGGCCTCCTATGCCGCGCTCAAAGACAAGCTGGCGCAGTTGGCGGAGAAGGGCATGACAGGGCGCAAGCCGCGCGCCATGCTGATCGGGATTCCCAACGTCGGGAAATCGACGCTCATCAACACGATTTCCGGCAAGACCTCCGCGAAAGTTGAGGACCGGCCCGGCGTCACGCGCGGAAAGCAGTGGATCTCGCTCTCGAAAATGGAATTGATGGACATGCCCGGCATTCTGCCCCGCAAGTTCGAGCGCCCGGAGGAGGGTTTGTATCTCGCGTTTATCGGCTCGATCCGCGACGATATCCTGGATTCGGTTGAGATCGCGCAGCTGTTGTTGTCCTCGCTGCGAGAACGCTATCCCGAGCCGCTGAAAGCGCGCTATAAGCTCACTGAACTGCCGGGCGACAGCGCGGCGCTGCTCGAGGCGATCGCTCGAAAGCGCGGCATGCTGCTCGCGGGCGGAATCCCCGACACGCAGCGCGCGTCGATGATGCTGCTCGACGAGCTGCGCGGCGGCAAACTGGGCAGAGTGACGTTTGAGGATGTCGCCGATGAAATGTGACGCCTTGGCCGCTTACGACAACGACATCCGCGCGATGATGACGGGCGCGCTGTGCGGTGTCGACGAGGCCGGGCGCGGGCCGCTTGCGGGACCCGTGTGCTGCGCGGCGGTGATATTAAATCCCGCTGTCGACCTCGGACAGATCAACGACTCCAAGAAGCTGAGCGAAGCTGTGCGGGAACAGCTCTACAATAAAATCATCGAGAGCTGCATCGCGTACAGCGTCGTGTTGATTGACCACGAGACGATCGACCGCGTCAATATCTTACACGCAACGATGCTGGGCATGAGACAGGCGGTGGAAGAGTTATCTGTCACACCGGAACTGGTCCTCATCGACGGCAACCGCTGCCCGGACATCGACGTTCCGGCGCGCGCCGTGGTGCATGGCGACGCATTGTCCGCGTCCCTTGCCGCGGTGTCGATTCTGGCGAAGGTCTCGCGCGACCGTTTCATGATCGAGCTGGACGCGCGCTACCCGCAGTACGGTTTCGCGCAGCACAAGGGCTATCCGACAAAGCTGCACTACGCGCGCATCGACGAATACGGGCTCTGTCCTTACCACCGGCGCAGCTTCCTGAAAGGCCGGGTGACGACATGAGCGGCGGGATCGGCGCGACAGGCGAACAGGTGTGCGCAGCGTACTATAAGGAGAACGGCTTTCAGGTGGTCGCCGCCAATTACCGCTCCCGCTTCGGCGAGGTGGATCTGATCGTCGAAAATGCCGAGACGCTGGTTTTCGTCGAGGTCAAGACGCGGAAACCGGGCTCGATGGTGTCGGGGCTCGAGAGCGTCACACCATCGAAACAGCAGAAGCTGCGCAAGACAGCGGAACTCTACCTGCAGGCGCATCCTGTCGACAAGCAGCTCCGCTTTGATGTCGTCGAGATGCTGCACGCATCCGGCACATACCGCGTCCACCGTCACGTCGTCAACGCATTCTAAGAGGTACTTATGGCAATTTACGCAATCGGAGACCTGCACCTGTCGTTCGGCAGCGAGAAACCGATGGATGTCTTCGCCGGTTGGGGCAATCACGCAGGACGACTGCGTCAGAACTGGCAGAACATCGTCTCGGCGGAGGACACGGTCGTCGTCGCGGGCGACATCTCCTGGGCGATGAACTTTAATGAGGCTTACGAGGACTTTTCGTTTATCCACGGTTTACCCGGCAGTAAGATAATTATGAAGGGGAACCATGACTACTGGTGGTCCACGATGGCCAAAATGAATGCGTGGCTGCAGGGCAACGGGTTTTCCTCCATACAGTTTCTGTTCAACAACAGCTTTGTCGTCGAGGGGATCGGCATCTGCGGGACGCGCAGCTGGTTCTACGAGGAGGGCACTTCGGAGAGCGATCCGGTCTACCAGCGGGAACTGGGCCGATTGAAAGCGTCGATCGCGTCGCTGGACGGCACCGACGTGACCGAGAAGATCGCATTTTTGCACTATCCGCCAATCTACCGCGAGGTCGTGGTGCAGGATGTGCTGGATATCTTAAAAGAAAACGGCATCCGCCGCTGCTATTACGGCCATCTGCACGGAAAGAGCATCGACTACGCGTTTAACGGGGAACACGACGGAATCCGCTTCCAGTTGATCTCGGCGGATTATCTGCGGTTTGCCCCCTATAAAATTTTATAAAATGTATCTGAAACTTCTTAAAAGTGCTATAATAGATGGGATTTGAATCTGGAGGATATAAAATGTCAATCAAAGAGCAAAAAGAGATCGAAAACGGGAAAGTAGAGATTGTGGCGGCCATCGACGCGCCGACGTTTCTCAAAACATTGGAGAAGATCTATCACCGCGAAGTAAAAAAGATTAATGTTCAGGGTTTCCGGAAGGGGAAGGTGCCCCGCGCGGTCATCGAGCGCATGTACGGCGAGGATTTTTTCTACGACGATGCGATCCGCGAGTTGATGCCCGAACATTTCGATAAGGTCGTGAAAGAGAGCGGAATCCAGTTTATCGGACGCCCCGACATCGATGTCGTCAGCGCCGACAAGACCGACGGCGTCACCGTCAAATTCGTTTTGAAAAAGCGCCCCGAGCTGAAAGTGAAGAAATACAAGGGTCTTGCGGCCTCAAAAGTGGTGCACACTGTATCCGACGCGGACATCGACGCCGAGATCGACCGCTACCGCGACAAGGGTTCGCGCATGGTCGTGGTCGAGGACCGCGCCGCGCAGGACGGCGACACCGCCAACATCGATTTTGAGGGATTCATCGGCACGACAGCGTTCGACGGCGGCAAGGGCGAGCACTACGACCTCGTGTTGGGTTCGGGTCAGTTTATCCCGGGCTTCGAGGGGCAGATTGTCGGAAAGAAACCGGGCGACGCTTTCGACGTCAACGTCACGTTCCCCGAAAACTACGGCTCCGACGAGTTGTCCGGCAAGGATGCCGTCTTCAAGGTCGTGCTGCATGAGCTGCGCGCCAAGGAGCTGCCCGATGTCGACGACGAGTTCGCGAAGGACGTCAGCGAGTTCGACACGCTGAAGGAGTTTAAGGCCGATATCCGCGCCAAAAAACAGAAAGAAATGGACGAGAATGACGGCGCCGCGCTGGAGACAAAACTCGTGGAGATGGTCGCGGAAGGGCTCGAGGGGGAGATCCCGGACGAGATGATCGAGGACCGCGTCGACGAGATGGTGCGCGAATTCAGCTACCGCCTGAGCGCGCAGGGCATGGATCTTGGCACCTACCTGAAATACACCGGCTTCGACGAGGCGAACTTCCGCAAGACGTTCACCGAGCAGGCCGAGAAGTTTGTGCGCCAGCGCCTCGCGCTGGAAGCGGTTGTCCGCGCCGAGAAGATCGAAGTGACCGAGGAAGATAAAGAGGCGGAGTACCGGCGCGTCGCCGACCAGTACAAGATGGAGGTCGACAAGGTCAAGGAGCTGGTATCGGATCAGGAGCTGGCCGCGGATCTCCGCGTCAACAAGGCGATCGACGCCATCCGCGAGAGCGCGAAGATCACCGAGGAGAAAGCCGCGGACGAGAGCGGCACTCCCGAGAAGAAAAAAGCGGCGAAACCCAAGAAAAAGGACGCGTAACGACGTTACATACTATCGAAACATCAGGAGGCATATTATGAGTTTAGTACCAATGGTCATCGAGCAGACAAACCGCGGTGAGCGCTCCTATGACATTTTTTCCCGACTGTTAAACGACCGCATTATTGTTCTGTCCGAGGAGATCAACGACGTGACGGCGAGTTTGGTCGTCGCCCAGCTGCTCTATCTTGAGGGACAGGACCAAACCAAGGATATCTTTTTGTACATCAATAGCCCGGGCGGTTCCGTGACCTCCGGCTTCGCGATCTACGACACCATGAACTACATCAAGTGCGATGTCTCCACGATCTGTGTCGGGCTCGCGGCCTCGATGGGCGCGTTTCTGCTGTCCGCCGGCGCGAAGGGCAAGCGGTTCGCGCTGCCCAACAGCGAAATCATGATCCACCAGCCGAGCGGCGGTGCGCAGGGACAGGCGACCGATATCCAGATTCAGGCCGACCACATCGCTCGTTTAAAAGTCAAGCTGAACAAAATTCTGGCCGAAAACACCGGACAGCCGATCGAGAAGGTCGCCGCGGACACCGAGCGCGACAACTTCATGACGGCGGACGAGGCGCTCACGTACGGATTGATCGACGAAGTTTATCATAAACGCTAATAAGCTGATCGGGAGGTTCGATGGCAAACAATAAAAAGACAATGCGTTGTTCCTTCTGCGATAAGTCCGAGAGCGAAGTGGACCGGATGCTGGTCGGCCCGAACACCTACATCTGCAACGAGTGCGTACTGCTGTGTTACTCGCTGCTCGAGGCGGACGGCTTTATCGAGGACGTCGTCCCCGGAAAGAGCGGAAAGCCGGGCATCAAGAAGAGCGCCGAGCCCCGGAAATTGCTGAAACCGCACGAGATTAAGGCGGTTTTGGACGAATACATCATCGGACAGAACGACGCGAAAGTCGTGCTGTCGGTCGCGGTCTACAACCACTACAAACGAATCCTGAATAACCGGCACAAGACCCACAAGGACGACGTGGAGCTCCAGAAGAGTAACGTCCTGCTGCTGGGGCCGTCCGGTGTCGGAAAGACGTTTCTTGCGCAGATTCTGGCGAAGACACTCGATGTTCCGTTTGCGATCGCCGACGCGACGACGCTGACAGAAGCCGGCTATGTCGGCGAGGACGTCGAGAACATTCTACTCAAGCTGATTCAGGCGGCCGACTTCGATATCGAGCGCGCGCAGCAGGGGATCATCTATGTCGACGAGCTCGACAAGATCACCCGCAAGAGCGAGAATCCTTCGATCACCCGCGACGTCGGCGGCGAAGGTGTCCAGCAGGCATTGCTTAAGATCATCGAGGGCACCGTCTCGAATGTGCCGCCCGGCGGCGGCCGCAAGCACCCGCAGCAGCAGTTTATTCAGATCGACACGACGAATATTCTGTTTATCTGCGGCGGCGCGTTCGACGGGATCGAGAAAATTATCGAACAGCGCGTGGCGAAGTCCTCGCTGGGATTCGGCGCCGCGATCAAAGACGAGCAACAGGCGACCAAAGAGGCGCTCATGAAGCAGGTGGAGCCGCACGACGTCGTCAAATACGGCCTGATTCCGGAACTGGTCGGCCGCATCCCGATCATCACAACGCTGGAGGATCTGGACGAGGAGATGCTGGTGCGGATCATCCGCGAACCCAAAAATTCCCTCTTGAGCCAGTACAAGTGTATCTTCGCGATGGATCAGATCGAGCTGGAGTTCACGGAGGAGGCGCTGCGCACTGTGGCAGGTCTTGCCAGAGAGCGAAAGTCGGGCGCGCGCGGATTGCGGTCCATTATGGAAAAACTGTTAATTCCTGTCATGTATGATACTTCCTCCGACACGGATGTCGCGAAGGTGTTGTTCGACGAAAACGCCGTACTGACGGGAAAACCAATCATTCAATATCGTAAATAAGACGAAAGGGAATGCTTGGCGCGTTCCCTTTCTTTGTTGATTTCTACCGCCGAAACCCGTATAATTGGGTTCAAGCGTTTTTCAAGAGGTGATTATTATGGCAACAAAAGTCAATATCAGAAGTAAAAATGTCCAGAACCTTCCGCTCGTCGCGATGCGGGGAGTTGTGGTGTTTCCCAATACAACGAATCATTTCGACGTCGGCCGCAAGCGCTCGATCAGCGCGATCGAGCTGGCGATGAGCCACCGCACCCCGATCTTTCTCGTGACCCAGCGGGACGTCTCGGTGGAACACCCTAAAAAAGAGGATTTGTTCCGCTTCGGGGTCGTCGCGGAGGTGCAGCAGGTGCTGCGCCTCTCCGAGAACTACATAAAGGTTTTGGTGGAATGCAAATACCGCGCGCGCATGATCAACTATTACGAGGACGAAGATTATTACTCCGCCGACATCGTGCGCTCCCAGGTGCGCCCGCTGGGCGCGGAGGAGGCCGATGAGGCGAACGCGCTGTCCCGCGCGATCCGCGACCAGCTCGAGAGCTACATCGAGCACTATCCGAAGCTGTCGAACGAGATTGTGATGAAAGCCTTCACGTCGACGGAACCCGCGGATCTCGCCGATTATCTGGCGTTCAACCTGAATCTCGACTTCACGGACAAACAGGACGTCCTCGAGGAGTCGAGCGCGCTGGGCCGCCTGAACCGCATGCACGAGATTCTGATCCGCGAGAACAACGTCCTGAACATCGAGCGCGACATCAACGAGAAGGTGCAGGACGCGATCGACCAAAACCAGAAAGAATACTATCTGCGCGAGCAGATCCGCGTGATCTCCGGCGAACTGGGGGAGGGAAACGACCCGCTGACCGACGCCGACGACTACCGCAAAAAGATCAAGAATCTGCCGCTGTCCGAGGAGTATATCAAAAAACTGATGCGCGAAGTTGAGCGTCTGTTACAGACGCCGTCCAACTCGCAGGAATCCGCCGTGATCCGAAGCTATCTGGACACGGTCACGGATCTTCCGTGGGGTGTTGAGACAAAAGACAACTACGATCTCGGTCGCGCCGAACGCATCCTGAACCGCGACCACTACGGTTTGACGAAGGTTAAAGAGCGTATTCTTGAATACCTCGCCGTGCGCAGCCTGACCGACAGGATGAACGGCTCCATTATCTGCCTGATCGGCCCGCCGGGAGTCGGCAAAACCTCGATCGCCGAGTGTCTAGGCCGCAAGTTCGTGCGCATGTCGCTGGGCGGCGTTAAAGATGAGAGCGAGATCCGCGGTCACCGCAGAACCTACGTCGGTTCGATGCCCGGCCGCATCATCTCCGCGATCGAGCAGGCCGGGACGTCGAATCCACTCATATTGCTCGACGAGGTCGACAAGCTAGGCAACGACTACCGCGGCGATCCCGCCTCGGCGCTGCTGGAGGTGCTGGATCCCGAACAGAACGTGTCGTTCCGCGACCACTTCCTCGACCTGCCCTATGATTTAAGCAAAGTGTTGTTTATCACGACCGCCAACGACAGCTCCACGATCCCCGCGCCGCTCTACGACCGCATGGACGTGTTGGAACTGTCGAGCTACACGCGCGAAGAAAAGTTCAAGATCGCAAAGCTGCACCTGCTCAAAAAGCAGATCAAAAAGCACGGATTGACGTCCAAACAGGTCTCGATCACCGACCGGGCCATCTACGCGGTTATCGACGACTACACGCGGGAAGCGGGGGTGCGCGAACTCGAGCGCAAGCTCGCGGCGCTGATCCGCAAGGCCGCAAAGACAATTGTTTCGAGCGAAATTGAGTCTGTCAAGATCAATCACTTGTCACTCGAAAAAATGCTCGGTCCCGCGATCTCCCACGGTTCTATCGCGACACGCCAGTCGATGATCGGCGTCGTCAACGGCCTCGCGTGGACTGCGATCGGCGGAGAGGTCATGCCGATTGAGACGACGGTGATTCCGGGCAACGGCAAGATCGAGACGACCGGCAGTTTGGGCGACGTGATGAAGGAATCGGTCAAGCTGGCGCTGACTTACGCGCGGACGCTGCCGGCGCGGTACAAGATCCCGGAGGATTTGATGACCGCGTACGATATCCACATCCACGCACCCGAGGGTGCGGTGCCGAAGGACGGCCCCTCAGCGGGCGTCACGCTGACGGTCTCGCTCGTGTCGACGCTGTGCCAAATACCGGTAAAGAGCGATCTCGCGATGACCGGAGAGATCACTCTTAAGGGAAGAGTTCTGCCGATCGGCGGGCTGAAAGAGAAGCTGATCGCAGCTTACAAGGAGAAACTGACGACGGTGCTGATCCCGAAACAGAACGTCAGCGATTTACAGGACGTCGGCGAGGAGGTGCTGAACGCGCTCACGATTGTGCCGGTGTCCACGGTGGACGAGGTGCTGCGTCTGGCGTTGGTCCAAGAGCCGAATGAGAGCAAAAAGTCGATGGTGCACGGGCGGAAGCGCGCGACACAGCCGACGATTTAGGAGTATTATGAATTTTCAGCAGGTTACATTTTTAAGCTCTTACGGATTATCTCAACAGCTCCCTGCATCGACACTCGGGGAGCTTGCTTTTTGCGGGCGTTCGAACGTCGGGAAATCGTCGCTCATCAACCGGCTGTGCAACCGGAAATCGCTTGCCCGCGTGAGTGCGACGCCGGGCAAGACGACGACCGTCAACTTCTTCTCGCTCGGGGAGCGGTACTTATTGGTCGATCTGCCGGGCTACGGCTACGCAAAACGCTCGATCGACGAGAAAAAGCGCTGGGCGGATCTGCTCGACCGCTATTTCACAAGCGGCCGGGACATCCGTCTTGTCGTGCAACTGCTCGACATCCGGCACGATCCCTCCGCCGACGACCTGCAGATGATCGAGTTTCTTGAATACTACAAGCAGCCGTATCTGGTGGTGCTGACGAAATCGGACAAGCTCAACAAGACGGAGTACAAAAAGCAGACCATGTACTTTGAGCAACTGTTTCAAGATCGGCAGGCGATCCGCGTCGTTCCGTTTTGCATCAAGGACGACAGCGTCTCGGTGCTGAAATCCGAAATCGAAAGCTTTATAGAAAATTCATAATTGGGATCTTTACAGAATCACTTTTGTATAGTAAACTATAAAAGCATGAGGAGGGGATACCCGATGAATGAGAAAATAAAATCTGAGGCACTGGATAATCTGTTTGATGCGATTCTGTCACTGGATAACGTCGACGAGTGCTACGATTTCTTTGAGGATCTCTGTACACTGCCGGAGCTGCGTGCGATCTCCCAGCGCTACCACGTTGCGCGTCTGCTGCTGCAGGGTTACGTCTACAACGATATCGTGAAGGAAACCGGCGCGTCCACCGCGACCATCAGCCGCGTCAACCGTTCCTTGAATCTGGGGAACAGCGGTTACAAAAACGCCATGAAAAAGATCGGAAAGCTATGAGTTACGTCGCTCTCGCGCAGGTCTACGACGAGTTGACCACAAACATCAATTATCCACAGCGTGCGCGCTATATTACGAACATACTAAAAAAGCATTGTCCGAACGGAATTGTGCTGGATGCCGGATGCGGCACCGGCACACTTGCTTTCTTGCTGGCGGACAAGGGTTACGATGTTATCGGCGTCGATCAGAGCATCGATATGCTGAGCATCGCCCAAACCAAAATGCCGCGCTTCCGAAAGCAGCCGACGCTGATTCATCAGGATCTTCGGGAACTGGATCTGTACGGGTCGGTCGGCGCCGTTGTGTGTATGCAGGACACCTTCAACCACTTCGGCCCGTCGCTCAACGAGATCCTGTCGCGCTTCGCGCTGTTCACCGATCCGTCGGGGCTGCTGATCTGCGACATCAATACGCTGTACAAGCATCAGGAGATTCTCGCGGACAACGCCTTCGTGTACGAGTTCGACGACGGTATCTGCGTGTGGCAGAACCACTACCAGAAGATGACGGGCAACGTGTCGCTAAAGGTCGACGTCTTTCTGGAGCAGGAGAATTGTTACAGCCGCGAGACCGACGAATTTGTCGAGTACTACATCGACGAAAAACAGTTTGAGAAGACGCTCGGCAGGTACGGGTACACGATTCTATCAAAATGCGACGGAGAGAGCTACGGCGAGGTGTCGTTCGAGACACAGCGGGTTTTGTATGTTGCCAAGAAAACAGCGAATGGATAATTTAATCACGGCCATCTCCGAAAACGGCGGCATCGTCGTCTACGCACTGGACTCCACCGGGATTGTCGCGGAAGCCGAGCGGATTCATCAGACCAGCGCCACCGCTTCCGCTGCGCTCGGCAGACTGCTGACAGCCGCCGCGCTGATGGCGGTGACGCTCAAGGACGAGGACACCACGCTGACCCTGAAAGTGAAGGGAGGCGGTCCTGCAGGCGCGCTGACGGCGATCTGCGACGCGAACGGAAACCTGCGCGGCAATCTGGACTTCCCGCAGGCGGACCTCGACCTGAATCCCGCGACGAAAAAACTCGATGTCGGCGGTCTGGTCGGCAAGGAGGGGCAGCTGACCGTCATTCGGGACAGCGGCAGCGGCGAGCCCTACACCGGTCAGGTCGATTTGGTCAGCGGCGAGATAGCCGAGGACATCACCGCGTACTACGCGCGCAGCGAACAAATCCCGACGGTCTGCGCGTTGGGCGTGTTGGTCAATCCCGATCTGACGATCCGGTCGGCGGGCGGCTTTTTGCTGCAGCTGATGCCCGGCGCCAGCGACGAGGAGGTCGCGCTGATCGAGCGCAACATCGCCGACCTCGACCCTGTGACCAAGATGATCGACAGCGGTCTGTCGCCGCAGGACATCGCGTTTCAGGTCATGGCAGGATTTTCGCCCCAGCTGTTGGACAGCGCGTCTGCGCAGTACCGCTGCAACTGCAGCCGGGATAAGATGATCCGGATTCTTTCGACGCTCGGAAAGAAGGAGTTGGAAACACTCGCGGAGGAGGCGCCCGAGACCGAGATCGTGTGCAGCTACTGCGATCAGAAATATCTGTTTTCTTCCGGCGACCTGTTGGCGCTTGTTCCAAACGAAAGTTGACAAAAGTGTCTTAAAATTGTATTATAAAAAGCACGCTGTTGCGGAATGGGAGCATAGCTCAGCTGGTTAGAGCGTCCGCCTCACACGCGGAAGGTCGCAGGTTCGAGCCCTGTTGCTCCCACCACTCCATCAGCAGTTGCGGGTTTAGCTCATCTGGTAGAGCGCCACCTTGCCAAGGTGGAGGTAGCGAGTTCGAGCCTCGTAACTCGCTCCAAACAGTGACTTTTCCGGAGAGAGTCCGGAGAAGTCTTTTTATTCCCGTAAAAAACGCTGGTGTTCGAAATCTGAGAGAAAACAGCCGTCGACAGAAAGCAAAACAG
>JAVBVJ010000079.1:0-3532 GCA_031554355.1 Oscillospiraceae bacterium | reverse complement strand
AGATCTTCGGGCCGGAGAGCTCGGGCAAGACGACCGTTGCGCTGCACGTCGTCGCCGAGGCGCAGCGGCAGGGCGGCGAGGCGGCGTTTATCGATGTGGAGCATGCGCTCGATCCGGTCTACGCGCGGGCGCTCGGCGTCGATATCGACAGCCTGCTCGTATCGCAGCCCGATACCGGCGAGCAGGCGCTGGAGATCGCCGAGGCATTGGTGCGCTCCGGCGCGATCGACGTCATTGTCATCGACTCGGTCGCCGCGATGGTCACCCGCGCCGAGATCGAGGGCGAGATGGGCGACGCGCACGTCGGCACCCAGGCGCGGCTGATGTCGCAGGCGCTGCGCAAATTGACGAGCGTCGTCGGCAAATCCCAGTGTATCGCGATCTTCATCAACCAGCTGCGCGAAAAAATCGGCGTCTCCTACGGCAATCCCGAGACGACGCCGGGCGGCCGCGCGCTGAAATTCTACGCGTCGGTGCGTCTCGATGTGCGCCGGATCGAGACACTCAAGGTCGGCACCGACATGGTCGGCAACCGCACCCGCGCCAAGGTCGTAAAGAACAAGGTCGCGCCGCCGTTCAAAGAGGGCGAGTTCGATATCATGTACGGGCACGGCATCTCGAAAGAGGGCGAGCTGCTCGACCTCGCGGTCAAGCTGGATCTGGTGCAAAAATCCGGCGCGTGGTTCAACTACGGAGAGACCCGTCTGGGACAGGGCCGCGACAACGTCAAGAAATACATCGCCGAAAATCCTGAGTTTGCGGCGGATCTCGAAAAACAAATCCGCGACAACGCGGATCTGCTGCTCAACAAAAAGACCGTCAAGGGCGGCGAGCGCGGCATTGCGGACGGAACGCCGCTGATCGTGCCGCCGGCGGGATCGATCGACATCGAGGTCGACGGCTAACCGTGGACGTGACGATCACGAAAATAAGCGAGACGAAAAAGGGCAGGTTTGCCCTTTTTTGCGGTGACGATTTTTTGTTCTCGATCGAGCCCGACCAGCTGGCGCGCCACGAGATCCACGAGGGCACGGTGCTGACGGAGTTCGAGCTCGACCGCCTGCGCAGCGAGAGCGAGAGCGGCAAAGCGCTGCGCAAGGGACTGGACTATCTGGCGCTGCGCGACCACGCGAAACGGGAACTGCGCGACAAGCTGATGCGCAAGTACGACGCTCCCACCGCGGATCAGACGATCGCGAAGCTCGAGGAGCTGGGCTACCTCAACGACGGGGTCTTTGCGCAGCGATACTCTGCGGAGCTGATGGATCGGCGCGGGTTGTCGCGGCGCGAGACGGCGCGGCGGTTGGAACAAAAAGGCATCGGGCGCGAACAGGTCGGCGACGTGCTCGCGCAGTACGACGAGGACGAGACCGCGAAAATTCGCGCGCTCATCGAGAAAAAATACGCGGCGAAGCTTGCGGCCGGAAAGGGTCCGGCGGTCTACAACGCGCTTGTCGCCCGCGGGTTTTCGCCGCGCGATGTCCGCGCGGTGCTGCGCGACTACACCGAGACACCGGAAGAGAGTTTTGACTGATGGCCGGAATCTACTTTATTTCTTTGGGTTGTGACAAGAACCGCATCGACGCCGAGATCATGATGCGGTCTCTTTCCGATGCCGGTCATTTTTTTGCGGCGACGCCGGAAGAGGCGGACTGCGCCGTCATCAACACCTGCGGGTTCATCGACAGCGCCAAGGAGGAGGCCATCGGGCACATCCTCGAGATGGCGGCGGTCAAGGCGTCCGGCGCACTGCGCGCGATTGTTGTGACGGGCTGCCTCGCCCAGCGCTACGCCGAGACCATCAAAGCCGAGCTGCCGGAGGTCGATACCGTGGTCGGGCTCGGGAGCAATCAGGACATCGCCGATGTCGTCGCGCGAACCTTAAGCGGCGAGTGCATCGAGCGGTTCGGCGCGCCCGAGGAACTCGTGGTTGAAGGAGCGCGGCTGCTGACCACGCCGCCGCACTACGCCTACTTGAAGATCGCCGAGGGGTGCAGCAACCACTGCACCTACTGTGCGATTCCGGGCATTCGCGGCGCCTACCGCTCGCGCCCCGCGGACGCGATTTTGAACGAGGCGAGGACGCTTGCCGCGCAGGGCGTCGCCGAGCTGATACTGGTGGCGCAGGACACGACGTCGTACGGCAAGGATCTCGCCGACGGGTGGAACCTTCCGAAGTTGCTGACAGCGCTGTGCGGGATCGCGGGGTTTTGGAAGATTCGCGTCCTGTACGCCTACCCCGAGAAGATCACCGACGAGTTGATCGAGACGATGGCGCGTCTGCCCAAAATCGCGCGGTATGTCGACATCCCGATGCAGCACGCGGACGCGGCGGTGCTGCGCCGCATGGGCCGCTTCGGCGACAAAGAGCAGCTGCTCGGCATGATCGGCAGACTGCGCGCCGCTATGCCCGATATCACGCTGCGCTCGACATTTATCGTCGGGTTCCCGGGCGAGACGAAGCAGCAGTTCGCAAATCTGTTGGACTTTTTGCGCTTAGCGCAGCTCGACCGCGCCGGGTGCTTTCCGTACTCCCCCGAGGAGGGAACGGCGGCGGCGCGGCTGAAACAGACAGTCGGCGACGTGGAAAAACAGCGCCGTTTCGATGACTTCATGACGGTGCAGCAGGAGATCTTACTGCGCAAACAGGAGGCGAAGACCGGCGCGGTTGTTGCGGTGCTCTGCGACGGCTACGACCCCGAGCTCGGCATGTTCGCCTGCCGCGGCGACAGCGACGCGCCCGACATCGACACGGCGGTCTACCTGCCGCTGGAAGCGGATCTGATGCCCGGCGAGCGGTACACCGTCTGCATCTGCGGCGTCGACGGCGTGGATTTAATCGGGGAGCTGACGGAGGACGACGATGCCTGACATAAAACAAGAGATTTTCGGCGTGACGGCCGACGGACAGACGGTGCGCCGCTACACGCTGACCAACGCCGCGGGCAGCAGCGTCTCGGTGCTCGATTACGGCGGCATCGTTCAGCGCATCCGCCTGAACCGCGCGGGCGAGTTGCTCGACGTCTGCCTCGGCTACGACGACATCGCTGCATATGAACGCGACACCGCTTACCTCGGCGCGACGATCGGCCGGTACGCCAACCGCATCGGCGGGCACTTTCGGCTGAACGGCAGGACCTATCCGCTCGACTGCAACGAGGGGAACAATGCGCTGCACGGCGGGCGGGGCGGATTTAACCGCAGGCTGTTCGCGGCGGAAATCCACGACGGCGAACTGATGTTGTCGCGCGTGTCACCCGACGGCGAGGAGGGGTTTCCCGGCAATCTTGCGGTCTCGGTCGCGTTTCGCTGGTGCGACGACAACGCGCTGGAACTGCGCTACGAGGCGGTCAGCGATGCCGACACGGTCTGCAACCTGACGAACCACTGCTACTTCAACCTGAACGGCGCGGGCAGCGGCACGGTATTGGAACATCGGCTGCGCATCGACGCGGAGCGTTACACCGAGATCGGCGCGACGCTGCTGCCGACGGGGCGGAATCTGCCGGTCGACGGCACCCCGTTCGATTTC
>JAVBVJ010000164.1:0-4091 GCA_031554355.1 Oscillospiraceae bacterium | reverse complement strand
GAGGAGTATGACGGGCCGCGCGCGCAATCCGCTTTGGAAAAAGCGGGATTCTCTGAAAAATTCCGGGCGCTGGAAACCGGACTTGATACCCAGCTTCTAAAAACGCTTGCGGCCGACGGCATCGAGCTGTCGGGCGGCGAGAAGCAGAAGGTCGCGATTGCGCGGGCGATCTACCGCGACCGCGAGCTGCTCGTGCTCGACGAGCCGACCGCCGCGCTGGATGCGGTTGCGGAGCACAATCTGTACGCCGGATTTGCCGACATCGCCAAAGACAAAACCGTTCTGTTTATCTCCCACCGGCTCGGCAGCACCAAGTTCTGCGACCATATTTTGCTGCTGTCGGAGCCCGGTGTCAGCGAATTCGGCACCCACAACGAATTGATGGCGCGGCAGGGCGCGTACGCGAATCTGTTTCATACACAGGCAAAGTATTACAGGGAGGGCGTGGACGATGAAAGAGCTTAAGGTCATCTCGTTCTTTCTGAAAGCGGCGTGGCGCGCCTCAAAAAAGTATATTGTAACCATGTCGGCCGGGGTCCTGCTGCGCGCGGTCGTTCCCTTTATCGCGGTTTGGATGCCGAAGCTTATTCTGGACGAACTGACCGGCCGGCAGGACTGGCAGCATCTGTTATTGCTGGTCGCGCTGACCATCACGGCCACCCTGATACTCAACTGGGTGGCGGCGGCGCTGGACCGCGTGATCCAGACCGAAGCGGTGGTTGTGCAGAACGGGTTGATGATGCAGACCAGCCGGGTCATGATGACCATTCCGTATTCTTATCTCGAGGACAGCGACTTTATCAATCTGCGGGAGCGCGCCATCTATTCCGCGAATTTCCGTATTCTCAGTACCACCATTGAAGCGATTCCGGCGCTGATCAGCGCCTTTATCTCGATTGCCGGCGCGGTCGCCATCCTGCTGTCGTTCGACTACCTGCTGGTTCTCGCGATCATCGCCATTGTGCTGATCAACTTCCTGCTGCAGCGCTATTTTCAAAAAAAGCAGATTGCCGAGGAGCAAAAAGGCGTGGATATCCACAAATTCTTCACCTATTACCGCCGCTTTTTTGCGGATCGGAACCTGAACATGGATTCGCGCGTCAACGGGATGGAAGATTTTTTGATGCGCAAATCCGAAAAGAGTGACCATCATCTGTACACCATGGTGCGCGGAGAATTCAAATTTCTGCATCTGAACGAGGGCGTGTCGTCTGCGCTCTCCGCGGTTCAGGTCGGGCTGGTATTCGCCTACGTCGGGTTCCGTACCGTTACCCGAAAGCTCGGTGTCGGCAACTTCTCGCTGTACAGCAACGCCGCCATTGTGTTCGACACCTATCTGCGCAAATTCTTCGACGCGCTGCTGCGCATCCGGCGCAACACCGTTCTGCTCGAGGATTTTATGAAATTACACAGTATGGCCCCGCAGCCGAAAACCGGATCGGCGCCCCTGCCTGCCGTCGGCGAATCCGGCTTTGAAATTACGTTTCAGGACGTCTGGTTCCGGTATCCGGGGACCGCGAGCGATGTGCTCAAGGGCATCAATCTGACCATAAAAAAGGGCGAGAGAATCTCGATTGTCGGCCGGAACGGCGCCGGAAAAACCACCTTTATCAAATTGCTCGCCCGCCTGTACGTTCCCGACAAGGGCCGGATTCTGCTGGACGGCGTGGACATTCAGACCATCGACCCCGACGATTATATCGAAATGCTCTCCGTTGTCTTTCAGGACTTCCGGCTGTTTGAGTTCCCCGTGTTCGACAACATCGCCCTTACCGATGAATCCGCGACAGACGAGGCGGTCATCGACGCGCTGAAAAAGGGCGGCATCTACGACTACATAAAGACTTTGCCAGAAGGGATACACACCCCGGCGGGGCGGTTTTACGACGAAAACGGAACCGAGTTTTCGGGCGGCCAAAAGCAAAAGCTCGCCATTTCGCGCGCCATCTACAAGAACGCCGCTTTTATTGTGCTGGATGAACCGACCGCCGCGCTGGATCCGCTTGCCGAGGCCGAGACCTACGAGAAGTTCAACGATGTTATTATCGGGACCAAGACCGCCATCTATATTTCGCACCGGCTGTCCAGCAGCAAGTTTTGTGACCGCGTCGTCTTCCTGGAGGATGCCGTCATCAAGGAACAGGGAACCCACCGTGAGCTCATGGCGCAAAACGGCGGGTACGCGCAGATGTTCCTGCTCCAGCAGCGTCAGCTGCTGGAATCCGATCCGGAAATTTAGTTTTATCGAAGGAAACGCCGCGGACAACCGTCCGCGGCGTTTGGCTGTCGAAAAAGTCCAATTAAAACAAAGAATTGGCAACCTGAACAAAATCTTACGTTCGTCGTCCCTGCAATCCCGCCCCGGCCACCCGATTTGAAGCAGGGCTTCGCGCTGCACCCCTAGATGAAATAAAGGGACGACGAACTGGAAAAGCGCTGCTTTCGGCGCTTTTTTACAGACCCGGAATGCCCGCAAACCCCTGTTCCAGCTCCGCCTCGGTCGGCGGGTCGTCGCTTAAGGTGCCGGCGCGGTAGGCCGTGTAGGCCTGCAGGTCGAAGTAGCCGGTACCGGTCAGGCCGAACACAATCACCTTGTCCTCGCCCGTCTCCTTGCAGCGGATCGCCTCGTCCATCGCGGCGCGGATCGCGTGCGCCGATTCAGGCGCGGGCAGTGTCCCCTCGACCCGCGCGAACAATGTGGCGGCGTCGAACACCTTGGTCTGGGTGTAGGCGCGCGCCTCGTCGAGGTGCCCGTCGCGGTAGAGGCGCGACAGCACGGGGCTCATGCCGTGAAAGCGCAGGCCGCCCGCGTGCGTCGCGGCGGGCATAAAGCCGCTGCCCAGCGTGTACATCTGCGCCAGCGGGGTGACGTGGCCGGTGTCGCAGTAGTCGTAGGCGAAGACGCCGCGTGTCAGTGTCGGACAGGAGGCCGGTTCCACCGCGATAAAACGCGGCGCGGACCGCCCCTGCAATTTGTCGCCCATAAACGGCGCGATGAGTCCCGCGAGGTTGGAGCCGCCGCCCGCGCAGCCGATCAGGACATCGGGCACCTCGCCGATCTTTTCGAGTGCCGCCTTCGTTTCAAGCCCGATGATACTCTGGTGCAGCACGACCTGATTGAGCACGCTGCCCAGCACATAGCGGGTATCCGGCCGCTCGCCCGCGGCCTCGACGGCCTCCGAGATCGCGCAGCCCAAACTGCCGCCCGTGCCGGGATACTGCGCGCGGATGCGTCGCCCGGCGTCGGTCGTGTCGGAGGGCGAGGGGATCACCGTCGCGCCGAACGTCTCCATCACGGCCTTGCGGTAGGGCTTCTGCTCGCTCGACGACCGCACCATGTACACGCGGCAGTCGAGCCCGAAATAGCCGCACGCCATCGCGAGCGCGGTGCCCCACTGGCCTGCGCCCGTCTCGGTCGTGACGCCGCGCAGACCCTGCTGTTTCGCGTAGTAGGCCTGCGCGATCGCAGAGTTCAGCTTGTGACTGCCGCTCGTGTTGCCGCCCTCGTACTTGTAGTAGATGCGCGCCGGCGTGTCCAGCTCCCGCTCGAGGCAGTAGGCGCGCACGAGCGGCGAGGGCCGGTACATAGCGTAAAATTCGCGGATCGCGGACGGGATCGGAATCTCGAGATCGGTGTCGTTCAGCTCCTGCGCCGCCAACTCCTTACAGAAAATCTGTTCGAGCTCCGCCGCCGTGACCGGCCGACGGGTCGCGGGGTGAAGCAGCGGCGCATTTTTATCCGGCATCAGCGCGCGCACATTGTACCAGTTTTGGGGCAGCTCCTGTTCGGTCAGGTAGATTTTGTACGGGATTTGATCCATCGGTTCCTCTTTTCTGCGGAACAGAGCATCAAAAAAACCCCTGTCCCACGGCTTCAATCTGCCGGGACAGAAGTTAATCTCCTGCGGTGCCACCCTGCTTGGCGCTACGCGCCCACTTTGCGCACACGTTCATGTGCCGGCTTTGGTAACGGCAAGCCCTGCCCGTCTCCCCTACTCAGGAATCCCTTTCGGTTGGCCCTCGGCGGTCCATTCCCGCAATCCGTCCCGGCCGCGTTTCCACCCTCCGCGGCTCTCTTGGCGTTTCGGAAT
>JAVBVJ010000075.1:0-7361 GCA_031554355.1 Oscillospiraceae bacterium | reverse complement strand
TTGCCCTTGACCTTGCCCTTGACCTTGCCCTTGACCTTGCCCTTGACCTTGCCCTTGACCTTGCCCTTGACCTTGACCTTGCCCTTGACCTTGCCCTTGCCCTTGACCTTGCCCTTGACCTTGCCCTTGACCTTGCCCTTGCCCTTGACCTTGCCCTTGACCTTGCCCTTGCCCTTGACCTTAACTAGCAACTAATGCCTAGCAACTAACAACTATCCTCACATCCACCGCCGGAACACGATGGGGATGCCGCGCTGTTTTGTGTCGGTGAGGAACGCGTCGGGGACAACGCTGCGCGGGAGGCAGAAGTTGCCGTAGGGGCTGCCGATGCGCAGCATGCGGTCGCCGTAATCGACGGTGCGGATATCCTCGTCGAGCACGCGGTAGACGTCGCTGCCGTTTCGGCGGACAATGACGCTGCCGCCGTCGAAACTGGCCTCGAACCGGGCATCCTCGAATGTCTTCGCGACCGTGCCGGTCCGGTAGACGAGGTAGAAAATCAGCATCAGGTACAGCACGGCGGCGCAGAGATGCACGAGCGTGTACTTGATTGCGGGCAGCGCCACCCCGAAACTCCGGCGCAGCAGCTCGTAGAGCAGCATGACGGCGAACGGCGCGACGCCGAACGGCAGCGCGAGGTCGCGGATGCCGACCGTCCATTTTGCCGCGATCAGCGCTTGCTGCCTGTCAAAATAAAAGGGTTTGAATACCATGCCGCTTGTTCGCTCTCCTGTTTATATTAGGGCCGGAAGATCACGGCGCCGGTGATGATCTGTCCGCTGAATTTCCCGATCAGGAAAGCGTCTTCCCCGAACGGCTCTATCGAAAACGAATGGTGGTTTCCCAGCCAGTCCACCGGATCGATGCGGCCCGTCTTCCGGGCATCGGTGACCGACTGGTAATCGTAAAGCCATCGTTCATTCTGCTGATCATAAACGCCGAACAGAATCATTTCTCCGCTGATCGCCACGGCGTGGCCGCTCTGCGGCAGCATTGTGATATTGCCAGCGGCATCCATAAAGACATTTTTCACGGCCGACGCATCCAGATTGGAATAGGCGTAGAAAATCCCGCCGCGGCAGGCCTCAAACCGATAATAGTCGTTCATACTCACATCAATTTCTTTTGCGAACTGCTCCAGACCGTTGACATACCGATAGACGGTGATGCTGTCGCCGCCGGAGTGCATCGCCCCCGCCGACAAGTCATACCAGATGTTGCTGTAGTCGCCGAAAACCAGGCGGCGCTCGCTGCGCAGGATCAGGTTCAGGACGCCGTCCTCGCCGATCTGATAATAGTTGTAGGCCTCAAAAAAGGGGTATCCTGATTTTCCGCCGCCGTTTTCGCCGACCATGACGCAGACGGAGCCGTCCTCGAACTTGTGCCAGAGCTTACAGCTGGTTCGATCTCCCTCGCCGTAATTCGGATAGCTGTCCTCGTGCAGCACCGTGACAACACCATCTTGAATCTTCAGAATTTTACCCGGAGGCGCTTCGGCGTGGTGCCCTTTTGTCTCCACCAGCAGCACCCAATCGGAGAATAGATGTCCCTCAAAGCCGGAATAGCCGTCGGCATTTCTGTCGTTCGCATAAATCCATTCCATCTCCAGCGTCTTGAGGTTCAGGACGCCGACTCTGGCGCTGATGTTCACGTCCTTGGACGCCAGCAGCAGAACACGGTCTCCCGCCACATCCAGTATTTGGATGGGTTCGCCGACGGCGCGGACCAGCGGCATGGCGTCGGTGACGCGCGGGTCGTCGAAGGTGCGGGGTTCGTTGCTGTCCGTCGTCAGGGCGCCCTCACTGTCGGGGTTTTGCCGCGGCGTCTGCGGGTCGGTCGGCAGCGTCGGCGGCACGGATGGGTTTTCGGTTGCTGCCGTCGGCGCGCAGGCGACCAGCAGCAGCAACAGCAGGCTCAGCGCCAGTATCTTTTTCATCGGAGGTTCCTTTCGTCAGTGGCATACCGCTGCGGAAAGGTAGCATTCGCCGTCGGTTCTTTGAAATGTCTCGCGGTCGCGGAAATCGGTCAGATGTCCAGATCCCGCGCGTACTTCGCGTTGCGCTCGATGAACTCGCGGCGCGGCGGCACCTTGTCGCCCATCAGAATCGTGAAAGCCTCGTCGGCCTTGGCGGCATCCTCGATCTCCACCTTTTTCAGCATGCGGTTGGCGGGGTTCATCGTCGTCTCCCACAGCTGTTCGGGGTTCATCTCGCCGAGACCTTTGTAGCGGTTGATCTTGATGTTGCCCTCCCACTCGGCGCTGATGCGGTCGCGCTCGCGGTCGTCGTAGGCGTATTTGATGGCCTGCCCCTTCTGCATCTTGTACAGCGGCGGCATCGCCAGATAGATGTGCCCGTCCTCGAGCAGCGGGCGCATGAAGCGGAAAAAGAAGGTCATGAGCAGCGTCTGGATGTGCGCGCCGTCGACGTCGGCGTCGGCCATGATGATGACCTTGCCGTAGCGCAGTTTCGTCAGATCGAAATCCTCGCCCAGCCCGCAGCCGACCGCCGTGACCACCGGCATCAGCTTCTCGTTGCCATAGACGCGGTCGAGCCGCGCCTTCTCGACGTTGATCATCTTGCCCCACAGCGGCAGAATGGCCTGGAAGCGGCGGTCGCGCCCCTCCTTCGCCGACCCGCCGGCACTGTCGCCCTCAACGATGTACAGCTCGGTGCCCTCGGCGCCCCGCTCGGAGCAGTCGGCCAGTTTGCCGGGCAGCGCGGCGGATTCAAGCGCCGATTTGCGCCGCGTGAGGTCGCGGGCTTTGCGCGCCGCCTCGCGGGCACGCGCCGCGCCGACCGCCTTGTCGAAGATGGTGCGCGCGACGCCGGGATTCTCCTCGAAGTAGTCGGTCATTTTCTGGTAGACCAGCGTCTCGACCATGCCGCGCATTTCGGTATTGCCGAGCCGCGCTTTGGTCTGCCCCTCGAACTGGGCGTCCTGCAGCTTGACGCTGATGACGCAGGTCAATCCCTCGCGCACATCGTCGCCTGTCAGGTTTTTGTCGCTCTCTTTTAGCAGATTGACGCGGCGTCCGTAGTCGTTGAAGACGCGAGTGATGGCGTTCTTAAAGCCCTGTTCATGCGTGCCGCCGTCGGTGGTGTGGATGTTGTTGGCGAACGTGAGCAGCAGCTCGTTGTAGCTGTCGTTGTACTGGAGCGCGACCTCGGCCTCGCGGTTGTTCTCGGCGGTCGAGAAGTAGATGACCTCGGGGTGCAGCACCTCCTGCGCGCGGATCTCGTGGATGTGGTTGACGAAGCTGCGGAGACCGCCCTCGTAGTGCATCGATTCCGCGACCTCGGCGCCGTCGCGGCGGTCGACGAACGTGATGCGCAGCCCGGCGTTCAAAAAGGCCTGTTCGCGCAGGCGGCGTTCCAGCGTCTCGTACTCGAAGCGGGTCTCCTCAAAGACCTCGGCGTCGGGTTTAAATGTGATGACGGTTCCGGTGCGGTCGGTGTCGCCGATGACCGCGAGCGGCTGGACGATCTCGCCGCGCTCGAACCGCTGGAAGTAGATTTTACCGTCGACATGGACGCGCACCTCAAGCCACTCGGACAGCGCGTTGACGACCGAAGCGCCGACGCCGTGCAGTCCGCCCGAGAAATGGTATCCCTCGCCGCCGAACTTGCCGCCGGCGTGCAGCACCGTAAAGACGACCGTCACGGCGGGCAGCCCGACCTTCGACTGGATGCCGACCGGAATGCCGCGGCCGTCGTCGCTGACCTCGCAGATGCCGTCGTCGAGCAATGTCACCGTCACCTCGGTGCAGTGACCCGCCAGCGCCTCGTCGATACTGTTGTCGACAATCTCGTAGACCAGATGGTGCAGCCCGCGCGGCCCCGTCGACCCGATGTACATGCCGGGCCGTTTGCGCACCGCCTCGAGCCCCTCCAGTACCTGAATCTGTTCCGCGTCGTAACGGCTGTCCTGCTCGGCGTGGTGCAGATCGTTTTGTTCCAACTCGTGTTTTTCCATTGAACGCTCCCTGTCGCTTTCTTCCGGTCCTCTATCATCAGCTACTTCGTAATCTCTTTGAGCGCGGTGTGGCCCGCGCGGCCGCTCTTTCGTCGGTTGTCGGATGGCAATGCCGATGCCCGCCCCCGCGCTGCTGCTTTACAGTTCTGTCTGGATCTCCGCGCGTTTGCGCAGCGTCGCCGTCGAGATGGGGGAGATGTAGACCACCGTCTTTCCGCCCTCGTTGCAGACGATAAACGATTTCGGCAGCTCCTCGGACACGTTGACGATCTGTCCGCTGCGCTGGGCTTTCGCCAAATATTCCCGCGTCCGTTTCCCGGTCGAGCAGTAGTCGAGATCAAAGATCCCGACGATGTCACGGTGGAAGACAACGGTGGTGCTGCCCAGATGTATTAGCATGATTAAACCCCTATTAGTTGCTAGAGCAAGTAGTGACTAGTCACTAGTGATTAGTTATTAGTGCAAGTAGTTGCTAGACACTAAGACATTAGACGCTAGTTGATGGAAGTGCGAGTAGTTGCTAGGCACTAGACATTAGTTGTTAGTTGAGGGAAGTGCAAGTAGTTATTAGACACTAGACATTAGTCGCTAGTTTCGCTCCGCGAGACATATTAGATGAAAGGGCAAAGGGATCGGGCGAGGAAAACGCTGCCGTTCGCCGCCCGAACTGCCCGCCCTCCCGCCCAAACAGATATGGGGCTTCGCCCCAACCCCCCTGATGAAGAAACGGCGGCGAACTGAAATAGTGATTAGCCTCTAGTGACTGGTGATTCGGTTCGCTTCGCGACAACGGGCAACCGGTCCTGAGATCTGACAACAGATATGTTCCTTCGCTTCGCGCAGGATGACGGACGAAAAACCCTTAATCCAATGTGCCGCGCGAAGCAAGGCACTTCCATCAACTAGCGTCTAATGTCTAGTACCTAGTAACTTCTTGCTCTAGCGTCTAGTGTCTAGTGCCTAGCAACTAACCGCCTAGCTCTCCGCTTTCCATCACGAAGATCTGCGCATCCGTGCGCTCGGTGATGAGCTCGGGGGTGCAGCAGGTGATTATGGCCTGCGCGTCGCTGAGACTCTCGATCAGGTAATCCTGCCGCGCGGGGTCGAGTTCCGACAGCACGTCGTCGAGCAGCAGAATCGGCCGCTCGCCGATGCGGATCTCCATGAGTTCCACCTCGGCCAGCTTGAGCGCCAGCACGATACAGCGCTGTTGTCCCTGAGAAGCGTACAGACGGGTGTCGGCGCCGTCGAGCAGCAGCACCAGATCGTCGCGGTGGGGGCCCACCGTCGAGAACCCGGCGCGCAGATCCGCCGCGCGCGCGGCGGCCAGCGTCATCAGGCCCTCTTCATATTCGGTGCTTTCGCTCTCGAACAGTGTCGATTTATAGCTGAAGCTCAGCGCCTCGCTGTGCCCGGAGATGGTGTCGTAATTGCGCTCCGCGAGCGGCAGCATCTCGTCGACGAACGCGAAGCGCAGCCGGGTCATCAGGCAGGCGGCCTCGACGAACTGGGCGTCGTAGACGTCGAGCATCTCGTGGGCGGCGCTGACGTACTGTGCTTCTTTCAACAATGCGTTGCGCTGGTTCAGCAGACGGGTGTACCGCTTGAGCGCGCCGAGATAGGTCGGTGAGATCTGGCACAGCGCCGTGTCGAGAAAGCGCCGCCGCAGCTCGGGGCTGCCCTTGACAAGCTCGAGGTGCTCGGGCGAGAAGACGACGCAGCAGACTTTGCCGACCAGCTGCGAGGCCTTGACCTCGTTTCCGCGGTTCAGCGACGCCGTACGCCCCTTCTCGGTGATGCGCATCTGGAGGCTCTGGTTGCGGCCCTCGCTGAAAAATTCGGTGTTAATCATGGCAAACGCCTGATCCATTTGGATCAGTGCGTTGTCTTTTCCGCCGCGAAAACTGCGCGCGCCGGTCAATAAAAATATGCTCTCGAGCAGATTGGTTTTGCCCTGTCCGTTGTTGCCGGTCACGACGTTGACCCCGCGGGACGGGCGAAAATCCAGCGCCGCGATGTTCCGGTAGTGGACGAGCTCGTGCGACAGCAATATCATGCGCGCACCACCTCGAAGACGGCTTTGCCGACGGCGACGGTTTCGCCGCCGCGCAGTTTTTTGCCCCGCTGGGTGCACACCGCGCCGTCGACGGTGACCTCGCCGGCCGCGATGCGGTCCTTGGCCTCGCCGCCCGTGCCGACGGCGCCGCAGAACTTCAGGAAGGCGCCCAGCGTGATGTATTCGGTGTGGATGGTGACGGCGTTCATTGCGCGGTCTTGATCAGAACCGGAACGACCAGGAACAGGAAGTCCTCGCCCTCGGCCGGCAGCACCTTCATCGGCGGGGTCGACCCGTTGAGCTCGAGGTAGACCTCCTTCTCGCCGCAGTAGCGCAGCGCGTCGAGCACATAGCGGTTGTTGAAGCCGATCTCGACCGCCTCGCCCTCCATATTGCAGGGGATCTCGTCGTAGGCGTTGCCGAGCGCGGTGGCGCAGGTGATCGTGACGTAGCCCGACTCGAACGACATCTTGATCGGGCTCTTGAAGCGGTCGCTGATGATCAGCGAGGCCCGCTCGACGGCGCTGTACAGCGCCGAGACATCAATTTTCACGCGGGTCTTGCCGCCCTGCGGGATGGATTTTTTGTAGTCGAGGAAGTCGCCCTCGAGCAGGCGGGTGATGACCGTGTAGTTGCCGAAGCGGAACACGGCCAGCCGCCGCGCCGTTCCGATCGCGACGTCGCCGTCATCGTCCTCCGAGATCAATTTGCTGACCTCGCTGAGCGTCTTGCCGGGCACCACGAACGTCGAGTCGTCCTGATATTTCGCGTCCGTGCAGCGGCAGAGCGCGAGGCGGTATCCGTCGACGGACACCAGCGTCAGGCCCTCGCTGTCGAGCACAAACTTCGTGCCTGTATGTACCGGTTTCTGGTCGCTCGTCGACACCGCGTAGATCGTCTTGTTGATCATGCCGCGCAGCGTCGCCGCCGGCACCGTGAGCGTGTCGTCGGTCTCGGGGCTCGGCATCTCCGGGAAATCGCTGGCCGGGATGCCCATGATGTTGAACTCGGTCAGGTTGCCTTTGATCGTGATGCGCATGTCGCTGCCGGCCTCGATCGAGACCTTGTCCGAATCCAGCTTCTTGACCATCTCGATGAGCAGCCGCGCGTTGATGACGACGTCTCCCGGCTCCTTGATGTCGGCGGGCAGCGTCGTCGTGATGCCGATCTCCAGATCGTATGCCGCCAGCGTGACGACGTGCGCCGAGCAGCGGAACAGGATTCCCTCGATGGCCGGAATCGACGATTTTGCGCTGACGGCCTTGGAGACGCCGGTCAGGATATCGAGCATTTCACCTCTGTCACAGACAATTTTCATGAAGAACTCCTT
>JAVBVJ010000146.1:0-9903 GCA_031554355.1 Oscillospiraceae bacterium | reverse complement strand
CGAGCGACGGCACTGCGATAAAGATCGCGATCATGATGACCAGCGGCGCGACGGCGACCTTCCAGTTCTTGGAGATGTAGACGACGCCGAGTCCGCCGCACAGCGCCGGCAGGATATTGTCGAACGCAGGCTTCAATACCGGCGACTCGAGCAGCGGGCGGATCTGCGACAACAGCAGCACACCGACCGCGATAATCACGGTGGTCACGAGCGCCGAGACCGCGATGGCGATCGTCGAGATGATCTCCCCCTCATCGGTGCCGGGCTCGACCTCCGACTGCTCCATGGCGTTGAGCGCGCACGGAACCTTGAGGTTGGACAGGTTTCCGGTCACGAACCCGAGGTAGGAACCCCCGGTGCCCAGCATCGGCACATAGGTGACCATCTCAATGAGGGTGACGGGCCAGAAGATGATGGCGATGCCGGACAGGCCTTTTAAGACTGCGGCGAACTCCGGCCAGACGTTGTAGCGGACACAGATCGCCGCCGGCACCAACAGCAGCAGGACCAGCGCGGTCATCATCCACAGTTTTCCGATGCGGTGCATCCGTTCACGATAAGCGTTACTATCCATGAGGCACCTCCTAAACCGCCGCCATCACGATGTTCGTGATGGGGATGGCGAGCGCCATGCCGCCCAGCATGCTGAGCGGCAGCGCGTAGTCGTTGATCCATTTCGCTTTGGTCACCTTCAGCAGCAGCCCGCAGATCAGCATCAGAATCGCCGCGGCGATCATGACAAAGACGGGGATCCAGCCGACGAGCCCCTCACCGGTTCGGGCGAACACGACGCCGGAAAAGGCCGCGATCATGCCCATAAACAGGCTGGTCAGCAGCAAATCACCGAGTTTCGCGTTGCGCTCCTTCAGTTTGCCCAGACCCCGCTCGACCTTTTTGCCGAACAGCGGCATCCACAGCAGGCCGGTGACGATGCCGAGCGTCATGACCCACGCGATGGTCGCGAAGGCCTTCGCGTCGGTGATGAGGTTGCCGCCGATGGCGAGCCCGACCGCTTTGGCGGCGCTCTCCGCGGCGACCGCCTCGTAGGTCAGTGCGCCGATGACGGACAGCCGCAGCCACGGGAACGGAAAGCCCAGCGAGGCCGACAGCGCGATGACGCCGATCAGAATCGCGATGGCGGGCGCGATGGTGAAGACCGCGGACGACGCGATCACGCGCTTGATCTTGGCGGAATCTATGTTCATCTCCCGCGCCCGTTTCAGCGCGATTCGCAGAAACACGATCGACTGCACAATGACAAAGACCACGACAATCGCGACGAGGATGTACATAAATACATCATTTGGATTAAACAATTTCTTTCCCCCTTCCGTATAACTGAATTATACCGCATCGCGCGGATAATTCAATACTTTAATCTGATGTCGGGCTAAAGCTGCAGATCCGCGACGGCGCGCTCGTTGCGCGAGGCCGTGATATAGGCCGATACCTTCTGGTGCTCGGGGTGGGCGATGTAGGTCTGCAGCGCGGCCATGTCCGCAAACTCCAGAATCAGCGCCATGTCGTAGGAGGGTTCGCCGCGCAGCACGTCGCGCCCGATCTCCATGCTCAGAATCTCCGGAATGATCCCTTTGAGCGCGGTCAGGTCGCGCTGTACCTGCGTCATGATCTCCTCTTTGGTCTGTCCGTTCGCCTCGTCCTTGAATTTCCACATCACGATGTGCTTGATCATTGCCGTTCTCCTTCGGTTTCTTTATTTTTGGGCTGAATCATCGTCAGCGAGATTCTGTTTTTACCCTTGTCCAGTTCCACGACCCAGACCTTCACGATGTCGCCTGTCTTGACGACCTCCGACGGATGTTTGATGTAGCGGTTCACCATGCGCGAGATGTGCACCAGGCCGTCCTGATGCACGCCGATATCGACGAACGCGCCGAAATCCACGACGTTGCGCACCGTGCCGTCGAGCTCCATGCCTGGCAGCAGGTCGTCCATCGACAGCACGTCGCTGCGCAGCACCGGCGGCGGCAGATCGTCGCGCAGATCGCGGCCGGGCTTGAGCAGATCCTTTGTGATGTCACGCAGGGTTGGGATGCCGACGCCGCTGTACTCGGCGACGCGGCTCTCGCCGAGCTCGGCGATGCGCTGTTGCAGTTCCCCGATCGCGCCCTTCTGGACGTCGCTCTGGTCGTACCCGCAGATCTCCAGAATCTTTTTCGCGGCGTCGTAGGATTCGGGGTGGATGCCGGTGTTGTCAAAGATATTCTTGCTCTCGGCGACGCGCAGGAAACCCGCGCACTGCTCGTACGCCTTGGCGCCGAGCTTCGCGACTTTCAGCAATTGGTTGCGCGAACGGAACGCGCCGTTCTCCTCGCGGTAGAGCACGATGTTTTTCGCGATGGCGCTGTTGACGCCCGCCACCCGCCCCAGCAGCGGCGCGGACGCGGTGTTGAGGTTGACGCCGACCGCGTTGACGCAGTCCTCAACGACGCCGCCCAATGTGTTGTCGAGCTGAACAGGCGGCATGTCGTGCTGGTACTGGCCGACGCCGATGCTCTTGGGGTCGATCTTGACCAGTTCGGCGAGGGGGTCCTGCAGGCGGCGCGCGATCGAGACGGCGCTGCGCAGCGACACATCGAAATCCGGGAACTCCGACGCGCCGAGTTTGGACGCCGAGTAGACCGACGCGCCCGCCTCGTTGACGATGACATAGCCGACGTCGGTGCCGCGGATCAGCTCCGCGATAAACTGCTCGGATTCGCGCGACGCCGTGCCGTTGCCCAGCGCGATGACGTTGACATCGTGTTTTTTAATCAGCGCGCCGAGGATTCTTTTTGCTTCGTCGGTCTTGTTGTGCGGCGCGGTCGGGTAGACGACGGTGGTATCAAGCACCTTGCCGGTCTCGTCGACAACCGCGATTTTGCAGCCGGTGCGAAACGCGGGGTCAAACCCCATCGTGATGCGGTTCTTCATGGGCGGCTGCATCAGCAGCGGTTTCAGGTTGAGCGCGAAGGTGCGGATGGCCTGCTCGTTCGCGGCGTCGGTCAGCTCGTTTCGGATCTCCCGCTCGACGGACGGCAGCAGCAGACGGTCGTAGCCGTCCTCGGCGGCGGCGCGCACCTCGTCGGCCGCCGGACAGCCGCGTTTGACAAATTGGTTCCAGATGCGGTTCAGCGACTCCTCGCGCGGGATCTCGACCGAGACCTTCAAAAAGCCCTCGCGCTCCCCGCGGTTGATCGCGAGAATCCGGTGGCTCTGGATTTTCGACACGGGCTCCGAGAACTCGTAGTAGATGCGGTAGACGCTGTCCTCTTTTTTCGCCGCGACAGACCGGACGACGCCGGCGCTGTGGTAGAGCGCCTTGAGGCTCTTGCGGACATCGACGCTGTCCGAGACCTCCTCCGCGAGGATGTCGCGCGCGCCCGCGAGCGCGTCGAGCGCCGTCGCGACGCCCTTTTCGGGGTCGACGAACGCGGCGGCCTCGGCGATCGGGTCGATGTCGGGCTTGCCCTGTGCGAGCAGCATCAGCGCCAGCGGTTCCAGCCCGCGTTCCCGCGCGATGGAGGCCCGTGTGCGCCGCTTGGGTTTGTAGGGGCGGTAGAGGTCCTCGACCTCCGCCAACGTCTTTGCGGCGTCGATCGCGGCCTCGAGTTCGGGCGTCATCTTGTTCTGCTCGGTGATGCTGTTCTTGACCTCGGTCTTGCGCGCCTCCAGATTGCGCAGATAGACGAGACGGTCGGACAGATCGCGCAGCACCTGATCGTCCATCGACCCCGTCATCTCCTTGCGATACCGCGCGATAAACGGGATGGTGTCGCCGCCGTCAATCAATGCGACGACATTTTCGACGTGATTATTCGCGACCTTGAATTCCCGGGACAGCGTTTGTATGATGGTTTCCATGCAGTTTTCCTTCCGCTTCATTCCAGAATATTATAGCACGTTTCCCGTCATTTTTGCGCGATCACTTGATATTAAATCCGCATTCATATAATATGTTTATAGATACATTACAGGGGGATACATATGAAAATACTGGTCACGGGTTTCGAGCCTTTCGGCGAAGATTCCGTCAACGCGTCTTTAGAGGCAGTGTCGATGCTGCCCATCGTGATCGACGGCGCATTTATTGTCAAACAGGAGGTCCCCGTCGTTTTCCTGAAGTCGATCTCCACGCTCGTCAAAGCGATTGAGGAGCAGGAGCCCGATGCCGTCATCTGCGTCGGCATGGCGACCGGACGCCCCGACATCACACCCGAGCTCGTCGCCATCAATCTGATGAACGCGGCGCAGGAGGACAACGCCGGTAAAAAGCCGCTGGAAAAACCCATCGCGTCCGACGGCCCCGCGGCGTATTTTTCAACGCTGCCCTGCAACAAGATGATCACCGCCATCAAGGAGGCCGGTCTGCCCGCATCGCTGTCCTACTCGGCCGGCACCTTTGTCTGCAACAATCTGTTCTACGGCATGATGCACTACTTAAAGCACCGCGGAAACGACATCGTCGGCGGGTTTATCCACGTCCCCTGCCTGCCCGCGATCGCGGCGCGCTGCGACACCCCGACCCCCTCGATGACCGCTGAGAATATCGAGAAAGCGCTCGAGGCCGCCATCTCCGCTGTCGTCGCCACCCTCAAGAGGTAGTTCCATGAATTACGCCGAACAGGCGAAAACCTATGCGCCGGAGATCATCGCGCTGCGCCGGGCGTTCCACGCCCACCCCGAGCGCGCGTTTCAGGAGGTCTGGACCAGCGCGCGCATCCGGCAGGAGCTCGACGCGTACGGTATTCCTTACCGCGTCGACAAGTTCCGCAACGTGCTGGGGTTCCTGAAAGGCGGGAAGCCGGGCAAAAGCGTCGCGCTGCGCGCCGATTTCGACGCGCTGCCCATCACCGAGGACACCGGGCTGCCGTTCGCCTCTGAGAATCCCGGTATGATGCACGCCTGCGGCCACGACGGACACGTCGCCGCGCTGCTCGGCGCCGCAAAGATGCTCTCCGGCAATGCCGCGAATCTGTGCGGCACTGTTTTTTTCTGCTTCCAGATGGGCGAGGAGGTCTGCTGCGGTGCCAAAGAGATGATTGCGCTGCTCGAGACCGAGGGCGGCGTCGACACCGTGATCGGCACCCACCTGATGCCCGACGAGCCGACCGGCACCATCGTCACTGCGCGCGGCGCGCAGATGGCCGGCGTGCTGGAGTGGGAGCTGATTGTGACGGGGCGCGGAGGCCACGGCTCGATGCCATGGCTCTCGATCGACCCCATACGCCCCGCCTGCGACATCATCGGCAAGATCACCGCGCTCTCAACCAACTTCTTCGACAATCAAGACCCGTTTGTCGTCAGCCCCTGTCTGTTTCAATCGGGAACCGCCTGCAACATCATTCCCGAGAAAGCGTTGATTCAGGGGACATTCCGGTTTTTCAGCGAGACAGCTTTTAATGAGGTTCCCGCGCGCATCGCCGCCATCGCCCGCGACACCGCCGCCGCCTACGGCGCAACCGCGGAGTTCCGTCCCGGCAACAACTGCCGCCCCTGCCTCAACGACATTCCCTCGGTCGAGCGGCTTGAGGCCGTCGCGCGGTCGCTGGGTATGCAGACCGTCACAATGCCGAAACCCATGATGGCGACCGACAACGTCGGAGAACTGCTGCACCGCTTCGGCGGCGTCTACTTCTTCAGCGGCTGCAAGCCCCCCGACAAGCCGCAGTACGCGATCCATCACCCGAAGTACGATTTAGACGAAGCCGCGTTGCCCTTGAATGCCGCGCTGCTCGCCTCCTATGCGGAGCGCTATTTAGGGACTGGTTCCTAGTGATTAGTCACATGGCGGCGAACGGAAGGTTGCGACTCATCTTTAGTGATTGGGGGCCCGCTTTCGCGGCGCGATACTGATTTTTGCGCTGGAACCCGACAAATGCTTTGCGGTCGCACTAATTGCCGGGAGAGACACCTAAGCTTTTGTCCTGCGACAGCTTATCTATTTTACGAACATAGATAGCCCCGAAGCATGCGCTTCGGGGCTTTTACGATATTTTTTGCTATCTCTTCTCGCTGTGGCTCAATATCATGCTGTCGGGCGGCAGGTCCTCGCCGCCGGCCTGCTCGAAGCGGCGCAGCAAATCCTCGACCTGCAGATTTTTCTTCTCCTCGCCGCGGATATCCAGTATCACACGGCCGGCGTCCATCATAATCAGGCGGTCGCCGTGCGCTATCGCGTCGTGCATATTGTGGGTGATCATCAGCGTCGTTAGCTTGTGCTTCGCGATGACGCGGTCGGTGATCTCCATCACCTTGATCGCGGTTCGGGGGTCGAGCGCGGCGGTGTGCTCGTCGAGCAACAGCAGTTTCGGCGTCTTGAGCGTCGCCATCATCAGCGTGATGGCCTGCCGCTGGCCGCCCGAAAGCTGCCCGACTTTTGTCGTCAGCCGGTCCTCCAGCCCCAAATCCAGCGCCGCCAGCATCTCGCGGAAGAAGTCGCGGTCCTTTTTGGGCAGACCCCAGCGCAATGTTCTTTTGGTGCCGCGGCGGTACGCCAGCGCGAGATTCTCCTCGATCGACATCTTCGCGGCCGTGCCGGTCATGGGATCCTGAAACACGCGGCCCAGCAGCAGCGCGCGCTTGTACTCGGGCATCTTGGTGACGTCGGTGCCGTCGATGACGATGCTGCCGCCGTCGACGTCGAACACGCCCGCAATCGCGTTGAGCAGCGTCGATTTCCCGGCGCCGTTTCCGCCGATGACCGAGACGTACTCGCCGTCCTCAAGTTGCAGGCACAGCGATTTCAGCGCGATATTTTCGTTCGCCGTTCCGGGATAAAAGATCTTGGTCACGTCGGTCAGCTGCAGCAGCGTCTTCATTTCGCAGCGCCTCCGTTCTGCCCCGCGCGCAGCGCGCCGAGTTTGCTCTTCATCATCGGCAGTGCCAGCGCGACGGCGAGCGTGATCGCCGTGAACAGGCGCAGATCGTCGGGATTGAGCCCGAGCTGGATGATAAACGCGATGATCAAGCGGTAGACGACCGCGCCGATCGCGATGGAGCAAAGTTGCATGTAGAAGCTGCCCTTGAAGAACAACACCTCGCCGATGATGACCGAGGCGAGGCCGATCGCGATCGCGCCGGTGCCCATCTGCATATCCGCGAAGCTCTGGTTCTGCACCAGCAATGCGCCGCACAGCGCGACCAGACCGTTGCTGAGAATCAGCGCGATGATCTTGGTGTTGTCGGTGTTGATGCCCTGCGCGCGCACCATTTTTTCGTTGGTGCCGGTCGCGCGGATCGCGCAGCCGATCTCGGTGCCGAAGAACCAGTAGAGCGCCGAAATCAGCCCGATCACGATGAGCACCGCCATGACCAGCACGGCGACGCGGTGATCGAGACCCAGTTTCTCAAGCGGGGTGTAGATCGTGTCGATGCGCAGCAGCGAGACCGAGGCGCGGCCCATCACCCGCAGGTTGATGCTGTACAGCCCGACCATCGTCAGAATGCTGGCCAGCAGCATCGGGATTTTCAGTTTGGTGTGCAGCAGCGACGTCGCAAGCCCCGCCAGCATCCCCATCAGGATCGCCGCGACCGTCGCGACGAGCGGGCTGGACACAAACTGCCAGAACGGCGTCAGCACCGTGCCGGCCTTCTCGGCCTCGACGCCCAGCGAGATGAGCCGTGCGGCTGTCGCGCCGCCCATAGTGATGCTGCCCTCCACCGTCAGATCCGCGCTGTCGAGAATCCGGAACGTGATAAACACGCCGAGCGTCATCACCGACCACAACAGCCCCAACCCGATGGAAGTTATGATAATATTCGTCATAATCAGCCACGTCCTAAAAAATAATACGGGCTCCGACCGAAGCCGGAGCCCCTGTTCGTTTCAGCAACTATTTTATATACTGCTCGTACTTCTCGGGAAGGGTGAGGCCGATCGCCTCGATCATCTCCTTGTTGAAGGCGTACGCAAACTCGGACTGGGACTCGATCGCGATGTCGGCGGGGTTCTCCCCTTTCAGCACGCGCACCGCCATCAGGCCGGTCTGGTACCCCAGCTTGTAGTAGTCGATGCCGAGCGTCGCGAGACCGCCGTCCGCCACCATGCCCGCTTCGCCGCAGATGACCGGAACCTTCGCCTCGGCCGCAACCTGACCGAGCAGCGCGATGGCCGCGGCGACGTTGTTGTCGGTCGGCACATAGATCGCATCGACCTCCTCGACCAAAGCCTGCGCAGCCTGCTGTACGTCGTTGGTGCCGGTGATCGTCTTGATGACGACCTCTTTGCCCAGCTTCTCGAGGCATTCCTTCGCGATGCCCGCCTGCTGCACTGAGTTGTCCTCGCTGCTCGTGTACAGGATGCCGACTTTTTGTGCGTCGGGCGCAAGTTCGCACAGCAGATCGATCTGCTCCTTGATCGGGTTCATGTCGTTGGTGCCGGTCACGTTGGTTCCGGGTTTCTCGTTCGACTCGACGAGGCGCGCCGTCACCGGGTCGGTCACCGCGGTGATCAGAATCGGGATCTCGGTGGTCTTCGCCGCGACGGCCTGCGCCGCCGGGGTCGCGATCGCGAGTACGAGATCGACTTTTTCGGCGACAAAGTGGTCGCTCATCGTCACCAGATTGGTCTGGTCGGTCTGAGCGTTCTGCACATCGATGACGGTGTTGACGCCCTCCTCGTATCCATTGTCTTTCAGCGCCGCGACAAAGCCGTCGCGCGCCTCGTTCAGCGCCGTGAAGTCGCCGAACTGCAGGATACCGATTTTATAGGTTACGGGCTGTTCTGTCGGTACCGGATCTTTTTTGGTGCAGCCGATGAAGCTCAGTAGGCACACCGCCGCAAGAAGTAATGCCAGTAGTTTTTTCATGTTCTTTTCCTCGTTTCTTTTTCTGTAGCGGATATAACAAAACGCCCCGCCCCGCGTCTGCAGAGGACGAGACATCACTCCCGTGTTACCACCTCTATTTACCGCGGCCTCGCGGCAGCGGACTTTGCAGGTACTTCCATACCCTGCGCAATAACGGGCGCACCCGGAGCGGGCTACTAAAGCGTCGCTTATTCCCCCGACAGCTAGAGAATGAATTCGGAAGCGCCTGCCCTTCCCCTCGCACCACACGGGGCCTCTCTTGGCGGCATGCAATCTTCGTACTGGTTTCTCATCTTTGCTTTGTGCCATCATAGCACGACAGCTTTCGCAAGTCAACGCTTTAAAGCATTTTTGTATAAAAGCACAAAAAAACCGGGTTTCCATGAATTTTTCTGGAAATCCGGTCTAAAACAGCGGGAAAGCGCTGCCCGCGAGATTCGGAAATAGCGTGAAGATACCGCCGGGCCGGTTCGGAAACAGGGTGAAACCGCCACCCGTCGGGTCCGGTGGGGCGACGGGGTTGCCCGGCGGGTTGGGATCCGGGTTGGGCGGGTTGGGATCGGGCGGCGCGGGCGGTATGTAGTCGGGGTTTTGGGCCCCGCATCGGGCGCAGGTCGCAGCGCCGCCGGCAAAGTCGTGCCCCAGCGGCGGCAGGCCGTCGAAGTAATGCTCAAAGGCGCAGATCGTGCAGATTTCGCGCAGTTTTTGCGGGCTGGTACAGTCGGGTTCCGACAGAACCACCGCCGGATTGTACACATGCGCGCCGGTCGCCGGGATCTCCTGAACCTCGACAAACTTGCAGACCGAGCAGGTGTGCTCCTGGGAGCCGACGGCGCCGCAGGTCGGCGCGAGCAGCACCACCCATTCCCCGAATGTGTGGGTCTCGCACTGCGCGATGCCCTTGTACGCGACGGTGACGACGATGTCGCCGCTGTCCTGCTTCGAGTATCCCGCGCTGACGATGCCGCCCTTGTGGCCGAGATTCTTAAAGCTGTTGTACAACGTCGTCGCGTAGTCGCCCTCCTCGCCGGGATTGGCGGATTTCGGTATCGTGATGCTCGTGTACTCGGCACCGTTCATGTCGGTGTCCTTC
>JAVBVJ010000096.1:0-16928 GCA_031554355.1 Oscillospiraceae bacterium | reverse complement strand
GCTGCCTGTGGCGCCCGGACAGAAAAAAGCCGCGGATGCGGCTTTCAGACACGAACGGATTCGGTGAGACTGCGAATCTCGTGCTCGGCCTCCTGTATCGTATCGGCCGAGAAGACAAAGAGATGGAAGCGGTCGTAGACTTCGACGTGGTCCATCACGCGGAGAATCGTATAATTCACAAGCGGAACTCCTTTCGTTGGTTCTGAACCCATTATACAACCGAACGTGTCCGAAAAAACGGACAGAAAGGAGCGCCGGTGATTCCTGTTTGGATCTACGTTTTCTTCGGTATTTCGATGATTTTATGCGTCGCCTGGGTCACGATGACCGCCGTCCGCAACGCGCGCGAGCGCAAGAACGCTGAGCGCGAAATCTACCGAAACGAGCCGCCGGAGGGCGGGGAATAGTTGTATCGTTGCATCTGCAACCTGCAAAATAGAAAGAATTTAGTACAATAAAGTTAAGAAATCAACCAAGCATAACATGGAGGTTCTTATTATGACACAGAAATTTTTCAAATGTGATATTTGTGGCAACATGGTCGGGATGATCCACGAGAGCGGCGTGCCGATGGAGTGCTGCGGCCAGCCCATGACCGAGATGAAGGCGAACACGTCCGACGGCGCGACCGAAAAACATGTGCCGGTCGTCGAAGTCAGCGGCGCGCGCGTACTCGTCAAGGTCGGCGAGGTCAACCACCCGATGTTGCCCGAGCACTTCATCCAGTGGATCTACCTGAAGACCGAGCAGGGCGGCCAGCGCAAGGAGCTGAAACCCGGCGATATCCCGCAGGCGACGTTCGAGCTGACCGACGGCGACAAAGCTCTGACGGCGTACGAGCTCTGCAACCTGCACGGGCTGTGGGCAAAAGAAATCTAAAACAGAAAGAGGAATACCATGAAAAAATACGAGTGTACGATCTGCGGGTACATATACGACGAGACGACCGGGGATCCCGATCACGGGATTGCGCCGGGCACGAAGTTTGAGGATATCCCGGACGATTGGACCTGCCCGATGTGCGGCATGGCGAAGGATATGTTCGCCGAAGTAGTATAACACAGATAGGAGAGCGCTTATGGAACTTCCGCGCACAAAAGGATTGTATTGGTGCGGGGTCTTGGACCCCGCACTTCGGGTATTTGACATCATCATGCTGACCGAGTTCGGCACGACCTACAACGCGTATCTGCTGAAATCGGGCGGGAAAACGGTGCTGTTTGAGACGGTGAAGGAGCGGTTTTCCGAGCCGTACTTCGCGCAGCTTGACGCGCTGTGCGACCTCGAATCCGTCGAGTACCTGATCATCAGCCACACCGAGCCCGACCACACCGGCAGTATTGAGCAGCTGCTCAGTCGCAACCCGAACATCAAGTTGGTCGGAACCGCGTCCGCGATCAGTTTTCTGAAACTGATGGTCGGCTGTCCGTTCGAGAGTATCGCCGTGAAAGAGGGAGACAGTATCGATCTGGGCGAGGTCACGCTGCGGTTTATGCCGCTGCCCAACCTGCACTGGCCCGACACGATGTTCACCTACATCGACGGGCTGCAGGCGCTTGTGACCTGCGACGCATTCGGCGCGCACTACAGCTTCGAGGGGGTGCTGAAAAGCAACGTGACGGACGAAACCGGCTACCAGCGCGCCCTGAAATATTATTTCGACAACATCATCGGCCCGTTCAAGAAGCCGTTCATGCAAAACGCACTCGCGCGCATCAAGGATCTCGATATCGACATGATTCTGACCGGACACGGCCCGGTGCTCGACTGCGACCTGCCGCAGCTGCTCCGGCAGTACGACGCGTGGACGAACGCGCCGAACCCCAATACGAAAAAGACGGTCGTCATGCCCTACGTCAGCGCCTATGGATTTACGGCGATGCTGGCGGAGGCGATCGAGCGCGGGATTGCCGGGAGCGGCGACATCGCGGTGCGGCGCTACGACATGGTCACCGCCGACTTCGACGCCGTGATGGCGGAGATTGACAACGCCGACGGGCTGCTGTTCGGCACACCGACGATCGTCGGCGACGCGCTGGAACCGATCTGGCGTCTCGTCTGTGCGATGCACAGCCCCGTCCACCGCGGCAAACTGGCCGCGGCGTTCGGCAGCTACGGCTGGAGCGGCGAGGGCGTCCCCAACATCACCGAACGCCTGCGACAGCTGAAGCTCAATGTGCTGGAGGGGTACCGCACCCGCTTTAAGCCCGACGAGGCGGCGCTTGCGGCGGCGCAGGCCTTCGGCTACAACTTCGGCTGCACCCTGCTCGGAAAGGAGAATGACCGCGTTGGAAACTGAAACAAAGATGGTAAAATGTCTGGTCTGCAACGCGGTCTTTGAGGCGGGCCCCGCGGTCTGTCCGGTGTGCGGCGCGCCGTCCGACCAGTTCGTTCCAATCGCGGCGGCAGAATCCGGCTTTCAGCGGAATACCGGCGAACGCTTTGTCATTCTGGGCGGCGGCACTGCGGCGGTCAATGCCGCAAAAGCGATCCGCGAGCGCAATAGAACCGCGGACATCTGGATGATCTACGACGAGCCGACGCTGCCCTACAACCGGCCGATGCTGACAAAAATGATGCTGACTGAGATCTCCGGCGACAAGATCGCGATTTTCGACCGCGACTGGTACACCGACAACGAGATCCGCCGCGTCGAGGGCACCGCGGTCACCGGCCTCGACACCGACGGGAAGCGCGTGATGTTCGGCGACGGCGAGATTATCCCGTACGACAAATGTATCTACGCGCTGGGCTCGTACAGCTTTGTCCCGCCGATTCAGGGTGCCGAGCCCGGGGAGCGGCTGCGCACGATCCGTAAATTGGGCGACGTTCAGGCCGTCAAAAATCGGGTCGACGGCGGCGCGCGCGATGTCGTCGTGGTCGGTGGCGGTGTGCTGGGGCTGGAGACGGCGTGGGAGCTGTCGAAAGTGCGCTGCAACGTCACCGTGATCGACAACAATCCGGTGCTGCTGGCCCGCAAAATTGCGCCGAAGGTGTCGGATGCGCTGCTTGGCGCGGCGACGGAATACGGAATCAAGGTACTGCTGTCGAGCGGTGTCACCGCGATCAGCGAGGCGGCCGGACGGTCACAGGTGCAGTTGAGCGACGGAACGGTGCTGCCCGCCGATCTGGTCGTCGTCTCGGCGGGGGTGCGCCCCAATGTCGGGATCGCGAAGCAGGCCGGTCTTGCGGTCGAGCGCGCCGTTGTGGTCGACGCCGGTATGCGGACGAGCGCCGCCGGCGTCTTTGCGTGCGGGGACTGCGCGGAGCTTGCGGGCGTCAACTACTGTTTGTGGTCGGAGGCGACCGGGCAGGGTAAGGTCGCGGGCGCCGTCGCGGCGGGCGATGTCGCGGAGTACGAGAGCGAGCTGCCCGCGGTGACACTGAACGTGCTGGGGCGTCCGCTCTACGCGCTGGGCGACAACGGCTCAAACCCCGAAAAGGCGTACCGTTGCATCGAGCGGCCGGGAAGCGGCGCGGACGCGATGGAGATCTACTACTTTTTCGAGGATCGGCTGTGCGGCGCGACGCTGTTCGGTGATGTGCGCCGAATGAAGACCGTCCTCGACGATGTTCACCGGAAAGCCGCGATCGGGGAAATATGTCCCGATCAAGCGTGACACGGAAAGCGAACAACAGACAGATAAAAGAGCGGTGTAATGCCGGTCTGACACAGGAAAAACGAACGCAATCCGCACCGAACAAGGATCACTTGAACCCTGCCGGCGCGACAAATAATTAAACGAAACAAAAAGGATATCGCGTTGCGGTATCCTTTTTGTTATGTCAGCAGTAGGCCCCGATTTTTATAACTTAAAATTGGAAGTAGATAAACTCCGGCATGGCGTACCCCGAGTACTCGGGCAGCTTCGTGATATTCAGGTAGCGGTAGTACAGCGGCTTTTGCGCGGTATACGTTCCCTCAAAGTTGAGGTACAGCGAGAAGTAGGAGAGCGAAATAATCACAACGCAGTCGTCGCTGAAATGGTTCATGTAGCTCTCGAACATCAGTTTGTCGACGTTCGGCGTCTGACCGGGCACGCCGAAGTTGAATCCGGTGCGGCCGGTCAGCTGGGAGAAATCGACGGCGTACTGCCCGTGGGAGGAGCCGAAGCGCGCGACCTCGATGTCGCGGGGAACGTCCTCGAAATGCATGAACAGTTCGCGCGAATAGAAATAGTCGCTGCGCACATAGCGGAGGTTCAATCCACAAAACAGCAGAGCAGCGACGGTCAGGAATATCAGTCCGCGCAGGACGTTTTTTTTCATGGCAGCCTCCGGAGTGCGAAAACCGCGTTATTGCGGGTTGCTGGCGCTGTCGAACAGGTAGACGGCCTGCGGCAGGTTGCAGAACGCGGCGGCGGGACAGCCGGATTCGGCGCGCAGGATCGTCTGAACGGCGTCGCGCTTGCGCTCGCCGGTCGCAAAGATCAGAATATTCTTCGCCTGCCGGATCGTCTCCAGCGTCATGGTCGCGCCGGTCTCGGGCGCAGCGCCGCCGCCGAAGTACTTGCGGCCGACCTCCAGCGTCGTCTCGCTGAGCGTGACGAGGGAAAACGCCCCGGTCAGGCAGTCGCCCGGCTCGTTGAAGCCGATGTGGCCGTTGACGCCGACACCGACCACGATAAGGTCGATGCCGCCCGACTCGGCGATGCGGTCGCACACGCGCTGCACCTCGAGCGCGGGGTCCGCGGCGCGGCCGTCGAAATAGTCGATGTTGTCCGCGGGGATCCCGGCGGGCCCGTAAAACTCCCGGGTGAGGGTCTCGATGCAGCTGCCCGCGTCCGCGGGGCCGAGACCGATCCACTCGTCCAGACCGATGAACTGCATGCGGTCGAGCGGGATATGGTTCGTGCGCGCCTTCTCGATCAGCAGCTGGTAGGCCAGCAGCGGCGTGTCGCCAGCGGCCAGTGTCGCGGTGAGCGTCGGGCAGTCGCTGATGCGGCCGGCGAGCCAGTCCGCGGCATAGCGGCTCGCGGCGGCGTGATCCGGCAGGGTGACAAAGTTAGCGGACATGAGTTTCCTCCGAAAGGACAGGATGTTTACGGTCGTAGCGAATCGACAGCCCGCTGAAAATCATCGTCAGCAACGAGAGCGCCGACGTGACCAGCATGCCCGCCGAAACGGTGTACACAGAGCTTAGGAAGGCGATCAAGAGCGGGGTCAGCGTGCGGGCGATACCCATCAGGAAGATGCAGACGGAGGTCGTCATCGTCGTGTTTCCTTCGTATCCGCGGGCGCACTCGCCGAAGATGACCGGCATGAAGTGCCCGGTCACAAGACCGGTCAGACCCGCCATGACAACCATCAGTATCGGGCTGCCGACCAGAACGCCGATCAGGACTGTCAGCGCGGAGAGACCGGCGCCGACGAAAAACAGAATCATGCGGTCGACGCGGATCTTCGAGATAAAGACGCGGTTGATGGTCGCACAGATCCAGAACAGCGAGATCGAAAAGGTACCGAGCGCCGCGGCGTCGTGGCGAACCGTCATGTAGCGCACGATCCACACAAACAGCCCGGTCTGGGACGCCGCCGCCATCGCGCCGGCGAGCAGCAGCAGAATGTTGTGCGTGTTTTTCAGATACGCGAAAATATCCGCTGTTTTTAAGGGCTTTTCCGGCGTCTCGACGATCGCGGTTTTCGCGTCGCCGCGCTTTGTCAGCAGTAAAATAACAATCATCGCGGCGGTCATCAGCCCGCCGGTCAGGTAGTAGATGCCCCGCCAGCGGATGATCGGGGAGAGCGCGGTGACAATCAGCGGAATCAACAGGCTGCCGATGCCGAACGTCGCGTGCAGGTAGCCGAGATACTTTGCGCTGTCGTTTGGGTGGGCATCGACCATACAGGAGTTGGCGTAGCTGTCGAGCCAGCCGCTGCCGATGCCGTACAGCGCGCAGCCCGCGATCAAGACCGGAAACATCGGCGCAAATCCGCTGACAAACAGCGAGACGGCCATGATGAATCCGGAGTAAAGCATCATATTCAGTTTTTTGATGCGTCCCTGCAGCATCGGCGCGATGAACAGCGACAGCATCAGCCCCAGACTGAGCATGCTGCTCATAAGCCCCTGTTTGGTGCCGACCAGCGAGAAGGTGTCGACGACGTCGTTGATGAGCAGGCCGGTCAGCCCGTTGGAGAACGCGAACGGGACGATCGCGATCAGAATCGACGCGGTCATCGCACGGACGGTGCGGTTGGCGGTGCTTTGCGGATCGGGCATAATTTCCTCCAAATAAAACGGCCCGTCACCGGGCCGTTGTTATAGCCGGGAATGCTACTGGCGAACCGATTTTTCGCGGTTGTACAGCACCAGCAGAAGAACCATAATGACGCCGAGCATGATGTTGCGCGTCGGCTGCGGGAGGTTGAAGGAGGTCAGCGCGTTGTTGAGCACAACCATCAGCAGCGAACCCGCGATACTGCCGGTGTAGCTGCCGACGCCGCCGGTAAAGGCGGTTCCGCCGACGATGACGGCGACGAGCGAGTTGAACGCGTACTCGTCGAAGATCTGGCAGCGGGCGCTCTGCATGTAGCCGACGCCCAGCATACCGGCGAACGCGGCCAGAATGCCCGAGAAGACGTAGGCGAGAATCTTGGTGCGGTTGACGTTGATGCCGTTCAGGCGGGCGGCGGTGGGGTTGTTGCCGACCAGATAGACCTGACGGCCGAACCGCGACCGGTTCAGTACATAGAATACCAGCGGAAAGACAATGGCCGCGTACAGCACGATCGACGGGATAAACCCGAACAGTTTCCCGGTGACGCTCTTGATGAAGCTCGGCGAGGCGTAGCCGACCGGCGAGCCCTCGGTGATGACGTACTGCAGCCGGGAGACGACGTTGCTGATGGCCATGGTGACAATCATCGCGGGCAGTCCGATCTTAACGGAACAGATGCCGTTCAGCAGGCCGACCGCCGCGCCCACCGCAACGCAGGCGAAGAAGGTCGGGAAGAACCGGCCGTTCTGGGAGTTCATGATGCCGGTGGTCAAAATCGCCGCCGTCGACATGACGGAGCCGACCGTGAAGTCGAGGCCGCCGCTGATGAGGACGACGGTCTGGCCCGCCGACGCGATGCTGAGTAGAATCGTCAGCATGACGATCGAGGTGATCGCGCTCATGTTCAGCGAAGACGGCGTTTTCAGCACTGTGATGATGTACAGGAGGACTGCCAGAATGACCGCCATGCGCGCCGGGCTTTTTTGGATAAAGCGGTTGACTTTTTGGAAGAAAGTCATCTGAGCGGTGTTCGCAATCATTTCTTCGCACCTCCTTCTTGCTGCTGTTCAAGATCGACGCGGGACCGGATATCGATGCGGAGCGTTTCCCGCTGGCTCTTGGCCGTCACGATGGTCATCAGCAATCCGAGGAAGATGATGACGTCGGACATAAAGTTGTGCCAGTAGGACGTGACCTGGAACCCGGGGATCAGCTTGTAGAGCAACGTGAAGAAGTAGTACACGGCGTTTTGAATCAGCACCAGGAACCCGCCGCCGAACAGACCGCACGCCATGGTGCCCCATCCGCCGAAACTGAGGCCCCCGATGATACAGGCCGCCAGCGAGCGGATGCCGTAGTCCTCGGCCTGAAGCGGGTTGCCGGAGGCGGTCATCAACGTCAGGCAGATGCCGGCGATACCGACGAAGACGCCTTTCAGCAGGAAGGCCTGCAGCTGCACCTTCGCGGGGATGACGCCGGCGGCAAAGGCGTTGCGCGGGTTGGCGCCGACCGCGTAGATGTAGGAGCCGAAGCGGCTTCGGTTGGCGTAGATCCAGATGCCGCAGCAGATCAGCAGCGCGATGATCGACGCCGGGATAAACCCGAGAATCTTCATGTCGTACGCCTTGTAGAAGATCTTTTCAACCTTGCCCTGCGGCACATTCATGATCAAGACATTGACGCCTTTGATGACGAAGGTAAGCGCAAAGCTGGCCAGCATCGCGGGGATGCGCAGAATCGAGACACAGAACCAGCACACGACCGAGGCGATCAGCGCGGCCACGATGCCGAGCAGGCAGCCGGCGATAAACGGGATGCCCAGCTCCTGAACCGACATGATGGTGACGACGTTGACCAATGCGAGCTGGACGCCGCTCGAGACGTCAAGCGTGCCCGAGATCAGCAGGATACTTTGGCCCATCACGACGAGCAGGAACGGCATATTGGAGGCGAACAAGGTGTTGATGGAGTTCGCGCTGAAAAATTTGGCGGGTCCCTGAATGAGGGTGTTGAGGACAATGGCGATCAGAAACAGCACCAGTCCGGTGAACGCGGGGGATTTCCGAATTTCGTTGAACCATCTTTTGACGACGGCCATTTCAGTTCACCCTCCTCTCGTTGCTGTTTCGCATGCCCATCATCGCCGCGACCAGGGTGTCGGCGTTTTTGTTGGCGCCGGGCAGCTCGTCGCTGACGGTGGCCTCGTAGAAGACGTAGGTTCGGTCCGAGATGTCCAGCAGCACTTCGGTCTCGCTCGAGGAGATGATGACGGTCATGCCGTTCGCGGCGCAATCCCTTAAAATGGCGTGGATCTCGCGGCGGGAGTGGATGTCGACGCCCTTGGTGGGGTCGTCGAGGATCAGCAGTTTCGGATTCATGGCGATCCACCGCGCGACGACCAGCTTTTGCTGGTTTCCGCCCGACAAGGTGCTGGCGGTGTCGCTGAGGTTTCCGATCTTGATCTGGTATTTTTCCACCGCGTCGTTCGAGAACTTGCGCAGTGATTTCGGCGTCAGATAGGCGAACACGTTGCCCTTGGCGATTCTGCCGGCCGTGATGTTTTCCTCGATGGAGCGGCGGGGGAACATCGCCTCGCGGTTGCGCTCGCCCGAGATAAACCCGATACCGGCGTTCACGGCCTCGGAGGGAGACTTGAAGTGGACGTCTTTCCCGTCGTAATGGACGGTGCCGCCCGTGATCTCCTCGGCGCCGAGCAGGGCGCGGATGAACTCGGGTTGCCCCTGTCCCTGTAGGCCGCCGATCCCGACGATCTCGCCGCGGTAGGCCTCGAGCGACAACCGGCGGACTTTGGGCGGAACGCGCAGATCCTCGATGCGCAGCAGCAGATTCCGGTCGGATTCGTCGAGCGCGGATTCGGTCACCTTGTCGACGCTCGCGTGCCGGCCGGTCATGTGGTAGATGATGTCGTCGAGCGACAGTTCGGCGACGTTGCCCTCCAGCACGGTCTCGCCGCTGCGCATGATCGTGGTGGTGTCGCAGACCTCAAAGATCTCGTGCATGCGGTGGGTGACGTACAGTATCGCTACACCCTCGGCTTTCAACTCGCGCATGATGCCGAACAGGGTTTCAATTTCATCGTAATGGAGCGCTGCGGTGACCTCGTCGAGCAGCAGCAGGCGCGGTTTTAGCGCGACCGCTTTCGCGACCTCCAGCATGGCCTGCGTCGACGGCATAATCGTCTGGACGTAGGCGTCGGGGTCGACATCGAGGTGAAAGCGCTTCAGCAGCGCGTCGATTTCGGCGTCGGCGGTTTTCCGGTCGACGAGCCCGAGTTTCGTCAGTGGCTCGCGGCCGAGCAGAATATTGTCCCGCACACTCATGGTCGGGATCAGGCTCAGGTCCTGAAACGCCGTGGCGATGCCGAGCTGCCGCGACTCGAACCCGTTCCGGATGACGACCGGCGCGCCGTCTATCAGGATTTCGCCGCTGTTCGGATCCACCAGCCCGGCGAGAATTTTAATCATCGTGGATTTACCGGATCCGTTGGATCCCAGCAGGGCCCGTATTTCGCCGGGAGCGATGGTCAGCCGAGCATTTTTTAACGCGACGACGGCGTCAAAATGCTTGTCTATCCCGCGCATTTCAAACATGGGGTTCCTCCAAATGCCTTAAAAAAGTTTGGGTTGCACACATAATGGTATTTTATACTCATTTAACTTCAAAACAATACATTTCCTGTTTTGAATTGTGGGGCGATAGCCCCACAGTGCCGCCAACTTGGCGGCTTACAGCGTTTTGAATAAAGAATTGCACGTGGAAATAACCTATAAAACGCTTGCACACGCAACAATGTTCAAAATTGATTGTGTAAATTATTTTTGAAGTTGCTGTAAATCGAGTGCATAGTCTATTGCACGCCATAGACGTGCCGGCAAGCTTTGCTTGCCGATTGAAAAAAGTGAAAACTTTTTTCAATCTAATTGACTATATCACATTTTAATGTAAATATAAAGAAAATTCAAAAATTCGCCCGGTCAGCGGGTAATCCCGCCGACCGGGCGGCTTCGTGCGTTCATTGATTGGGTTGCAGCTTATTTGAAGTACTGGGCAGCAACCTCATCGATGGTCAGCCAATAGGTGATGGTGTCGCCGGGGGCGAGGTGCGACCACTCACTCAGGTCGGCCATGTTGTCGTAGGTGTAGTTGTACTTGATGGGCAGCAGGATCGAATGGAGAGACTCGTCGTCATAGATGTCGGTGCGGAGCTCTTTGCCCAACAGAATGTTGAGGCCGAAGTTCAGCGCGGTGCCGCCGACGCCCGGGGTATTGGACAGAACCATGAAGTCCATGACGCGCGCGTCTTTGTTGATCTCGACAACCTTCTGCATCCACTCACCGGTGTCATTGAAGCCGATGAATTTCGGATACGGGGTACCGGTGGCATCAAAGGCCGCCAGCGCGTTCTCGGCACACTGAGAGATCAGGACGCCGTCAAACGCAACACCCGAGTTCAGGATGCGGGTCATTTCCTCGTTCGAGGTGGTGGGGTTCCAGTTGTGGTTGCCGGTGGCAACAACTTCGAGGCCGAACTCTTCGATAGCGTCCTCAAAGCCTCTCTGGCGGTCGGTGTTGGCGGTAACGCCTTCCATCGCGGCCAGCATGACAACTTTCGCGCCTTCGCCGAGAACTTCACCGGCATAGGAACCGGTCAGGTAACCGAGCATATACTGGTCGGTGGCGATGTTGAGGATGTTGACGTCGGTCGAGGTGTAGATGCAGTCGGCGTTGATATAAAGAATGCCGGCTTCCTGCGCCTTCTCGATCAGGGGATCCATGCCGGTGGCAGCAACGGGGTTGACCAGAATGATGTCATAACCTTCGTTGATGCTGTTGGTGATCTGCTGATTCTCGGTGGCAGCGTCCCAGTTGGAAACGAAGCTCGAGTAAGAAACAGCGAATCCGGCACTGGCAGCAGCAGCGGCTGCTTCCTGGATGTCCGCCTCATAGCGCACGCGATAGGGGTTGCCCTCGATCTCGGCGTTGTGCGAAGCCAGACGGATTGCGGTCGGGCCTTCTTCCGGAGTATCGGTCGCCGGAGGGGTCTCCTGCTTTGTGCAGGCCGCAAACAGCGTCAGCGCCAGCATCAGGACCAACAGAATTGCGAGTAATTTTTTCATGCTTTTCTCCTTTTCAATATATAATCAAAGCGAGATCGCTTTTGATTAACAAACTATGTCTAAACCATTAACATTCTATCATAATTGTTATAAAAAAGACAATACAAAAGCGTTACAGAATTCATTTCTGTATAATTTCACAAAAAAGAAAGAGAAATTTTCACAACACACCAAAAATTATCAAGAATTATCAACTAGACCGCGGAAATAGAGCTGCGCCAATCGGATCTGGTTCTCGATATAGTCGTTGTAGCCGTACACCTTGCCGCCGTGGAACGGCATGTGGCAGAACTCGAAATTGATGTAGCCCGGGAAGCCCTGCGCCTTAAGCGCCTTGATAAAGGCGGGGTAGTTGGTCAGAACGGGCTGAATGTGCGGGTCGAAGGAGATCATCTCGATGCCCGCGGGCGTCTCGACGAACTCGGCGTTGGCGTGGGTCAGCATCTGGAGGTCGCCGACATCCTTGACCGCTTGGGTCAGGTACGCGTCGCTCTGGCACACGTCGTTCCAGCCGCAGCAGGGAGCGTCGAGGCAGCACTTCAGGTACGGCGAATCGACGGCGCGCACGAAATCCAGCATATCCTGATAGGTCTCGATGATCGGGTGGTGGTTCTGCAGCGCGAGGATGACCCCCGCGTCCTCGGCGTACTTCACACACTCCTGCAGGCAGGCGATGATGCTCTGGTGCAGTTCGTAGGTCAGCGCGCCGTAGGTGTTGAAGTACTGGTCGGGGACCTCGTAGGTAGCGATGCCGTTTCGCTTGACAATGCCGCGCCACGCCGCGAACAGGCGGATGACCGGCGCGCCGAGCATTTTGGCGACGCGGATCTGCTCGCGCACCATCAGAAGCTCGTTCTCGAGCAGCTCGGGGATAATCGACGCGAAGTTGTTGTTGGCGGCGACGGCGGACAGCTCGAGACCCGACTGTCCGATGTAGTCGCGGATCTGCTTGCAGCGCTCGGCGTCGAGGTCGAGCGGGGAGCCGTGCGGGCGCTTGAGGTCGAGCTCGACCCGGTCGTAATGAAACTTTTTGGCGGTGTCGACAAATTCCTCCACCGTCAGCGCCGGGCGGTCGTTGAACCAGACGCCGGAACAGGAGACCGAGTACAGACCGACTTTCATAACCAGTTTCCTCCACAGTATTTATATTGTCGTACTTGTTTCGCGGATGATGTCGTTTCGGTGCGCCGTCTACCAGTTTTCCTCGATCGTCTTGCCCTGCAGCAGATTGAGGCACCCCTCCGAGACGCGGGTGGCGAACGCGTCCTTGATGGCGAATTCGCCCGCGCCGTTGATGAAGATGTTGAGGCGGCGGGTGTCGCCGGGGTAGAGCGCCAGCACGTCGTCCGGTTTGTCGGGATTGTTGTAGGCGTAGGTGATGGTCAGCACCGGCGCGCCTTGCGGGTCCTGCGGGCCGAGGTAATTGCCGTCGTGCGCCGCGCTGGTGATCAGGCGGAAGAACGCGCGGAACAATGTGACGTCGACGGGGTTGCCGCCGCTCGTGATGACGGGGTTGCGCACATCGGTGTTGTCGATGTCGAAGCGGTAGCGGCCGGTCGCGTTCTCGACAGTGACCGAACGCAGATCCATGATCAGCGGCGTCGCCACCCAGCGCAGCAGCAGTTTGTCGTACTGAATGTTCAGGAACGCGGCGTCCTGAATGTAGTAGACCGCGCCGCTGCCCGCAAGCGTCACATGGTAGCCGCCTTGCTCGAGCTTGACGGTTTTCAGCACACGGTGGGTGATCGCGCCGTCGGCGCCGCTGACCTGATCGTACTCGACGACCATGTAGGGGGTGTCGAAGCCGTACTGCGACAGCTCCGCGTCGGTCAGGTTGTAGCCGACGACGTCGCTCGCGGTCAGCGCAAAGAGAGAGCCCAACACCTCGATGCCGTAGGTCTGATCGAGCTGATAAACGCCGTGCCCGCGGACAATGTGGGTCGCGGTGCCGAAGCTCAGCGCGGCGAGGTCGACCGCGGGGTCGTCGCTTGCCGTCGACTGGATCAGCACCGGCGCAACGAGCGGACCGCCCGTCATCAGCACGTCGCGCAACCCGGAGAGCGGGCTGGACAGGCTGTTCGCCGGGGTGACGTAGGGGGTGATGAACAGTTTGCGGGGCAGCAGAAAGATTGAGGCGGTCGCGCTGTCCATGACATAGACATCGTCGTAGCCCTCGACCGAGACATAGTAGTTTTGCGACACCGTCTCGCGGTCGCCGACATGCAGCGTCACGGTCCGGTCGGCGGTCGTGATGACCGCGGTGGCGACGGGGTTCTCAAGGCCGTAGCGCGCGAGGTCGTTGGTGCCGCGGTCGACCCGCTGCAGCGCACTTAAGTGCGCGCTGCGCGTCATGAAATCGATGAAGGAATCCATGTAGACCAACGTGCCCGGGATGTCCGAGACGAGGTAGCCGTCGTTGTCGAAGACGATTTCGTAGGTGTCGTACGCGTTCGTGACGTCGACGCGGGTAATGTCGACGGGTTCCGCGTCGAGGAAAACCTCGCTGCTGTCGCGCACCTTTTCGGCGGGCCTTTTCAGCACCAGCAGGAAGACCGCGCCAAGTGCGAGGACGGCGACTGCGAGGATGGCGGTGAGCCGGTATAAACTCTTCATTATTTATGCCTCCGCACCAGCCAGACCGCGATGCCGGTTCCGAGAATGGCCAGCGGAATCAGTCCGACCAGCACGACCCCCAGCGTGATCGCCTGCGCGGAGTTGACGCCGAGCTGCTGGCCGCTGAGTGTCTTGGATTGGATGTGGACGACGTCGTCGCGGTTGGTCACCTTGGCAAAGAGGTTGAGCAGATACTCGCTGTTGGTCAGCGAGGTGGTGTACAGCGGCATCGTGCCGATCATCTCGGTCGACGAGGCCGCGACAATGTTGGATTGCAGAAATTCGCCGCTCGCGGTCTTCGCGTTGACCGAGGCGATGACCAGCGCGGGCATCGGCCCGAAAACGGTTGCTTCCGAGGCAGTAAAGGTGGAGGGCGCGTCGGCGGGGCGGACGCCGGAGGTGTCGCTGAACGCGAGCAGAACCTCGATGTAGCGGCCGTCCTTCGCGGTGAACAGGATCTCGAGCGGGCGCGACAGCGGCATCAGGAACGGGGTGTTGGTGTCGCGCAGCATCCTGGTGAGATCGCTGTCCTGATAGAACGCCAGCGGGCTGTAGTACTGGTTCTGGTAGGTGCGCTCGACGACGGTCTCGAAGACCGCGCCGTCGTGGAAACGGATGCCCCATTCCTCGAGGAAGGTGTCGAGGTTGTGCATCGGCGCCTGATCGAGGCTCGCGGTATAAAACAGCGTCGTTCCGTACGCGCCGCCGTTGTACAGGAAATCGTCCAGTTTGCGGATCACGTCCTCGGACAGGTCGACGGTCGGCGCAATGAGCAGCGCGACATCGAAGCCGGTCAGCGAATCGGTTGTGAGGTTGATCTCAGCGAGCTCGTAGTTGTTGTCCGCGAGCAATGCCGCGAAGGTGGACACCGCGGTCACGCCGTTACCGGTCAGCACCGCGACCCGAATCCGGTCGCCGCTCGTCACGTTGAGGATGGCGGAGGTCAAGGCCTCCTCCGCGCGCGAGGACGTGATGGTCAGCGCGCCCGCAGAATCCTGGGTGTAGTTGAAGAGATTCGCGACGATGATGTGCTTGGTCTTGGCGCCGCTCTGCACGATCAGATCGCCGTTTTGCAGCGAGAGGTCGGGGAAGTTGGTCGCGAAGGTCGGGTCGGCCGCGTAGTCGACGTAGGTGACGGTGACAAGCTCGGCGTAGCGCGGGTACTGGTCGAGGATGCGGCGAGCCTGGTCGAGGTATGGCGAGCCGGTGAAATCCTCGGCGGTGGACATCACATAGATGTTGACCGGCGCCGAGAGCGACCGCAGCAGTGTTTTGCTGTCCTCACCGATCTCGTAGGCGGCGTTGGCCGTCAGGTCGGTGGACAGCGTGTACCGGTTGGACAGCACCAGCAGAATCCCGTTCAACAGGAAAGCGGCGAGCACCATCAGAATAATAATGATCGCGAAGATCGCGTTGACTTTCAGTTTCGACAGTAAATTCTTCATCCGTTGCGCCCCCCTAATTCCAGCGGCGCCGTTCGAGAACGACGGTCGTCAGGCACACAAAGAGCGCGGCGATGCTGAGGAAGAAGCAGACGTTGGACAGGTCGAGCAGGCCGATCGTGAAGCCCTTGTAGCGGTCGTTGAACGAAAAATAAGAGAAGAACATGCGCAGCGCGCGGTTGCTCACGACGTAGTACAGCGCATCGACCAGAATCAGGAACATCGAGATGGCGAACCCGCCGACCGCGGCGATGACCTGACTTTCCGTCAGCGCCGAGACAAACAGGCAGATCGCGATCAGCGCGGCGCCCAGCAGCAGCAGGCCGATGAAGTTGCCGAACACGACCGGCCACTCGGCGACCGAGTAGATCTCGATGATGACGGCCATCACCAGCGTCGCGCTGATCGCGGCGACGTAGACCGACAGCGCCGCGAGGTACTTCGCGAACACGATGCTGAAGCGGGAGACCGGCGAGGTCAGCAGTGTCTGCTCGGTTTTGGAGCGGCGCTCCTCGCTCAGCAGACGCATTGTCAGGATCGGCACCAAAAACAACACGACGGAAAACAGATTGGAGAACAGTGTCGTGGTGTTGGTCGAGTTGAGGTAGACGTTGGAGGTGTAGAAATAAAACCCGGTAAGCAGGTAGATGGCGCCGATAAAGATGTACCCGAGCGGGGACACAAAGTAGGCGCGGAGCTCGCGTTTCAGGATGGCACTCATGCGCGGTCACCTCCCGTGCTGCGGGCGTGGGTGTCGCCGACCAGTGTCAGGAAGATGTCTTCCAGCGAGAAATCGTTGCCGTAGGTGAACAGCAGCGGGCAGTCGATCTTCGACAGCGCGCGGAAGACGTCGGCGCGGATATCGGCGTCGTTGCGGCCTTCGACGGCGTAGTTGTAGGCGTTTGCCTCCATCTTTTCGAGGCGGCGCACGCTCTTAATGCTCTTCACTTTCTTCAGCGCGTCCATGATCTTGTCGGACGGGCCCTCGACGCGGACAATGAGCTTGTGGGCGGCGTACATGCGCGCCGCGAGTCCCTCGGGGGTGTCGTCGGCGATGATGTTGCCCTCGTGAATCACGATGACGCGGTCGCAGATGGCCTGGATCTCGGACAGAATGTGCGACGAGATGATGACGGTGCTGGATTTGCTGGATTTCTTGATCAGTTCGCGGATCTCGATGATCTGCGACGGGTCGAGGCCGACGGTGGGCTCGTCGAGAATCAGCACCTTCGGGCCGCCGACCAATGCCTGCGCGAACCCGACGCGCTGCCGGTATCCCTTCGACAGATTGCGCACCATGCGGGAACGCATATCGCCAATCCCGATCTGGTCGCAGATCGCTTTCAGATGTTGTTCGCGCTCGGCCTTGTTTTTCGTGACCCCCTTGAGGTCGCAGATGAAATTCAGATGTTCGTCGACCCGCATCTCGGGGTAGAACGCGGGCTGTTCCGGCAGATAGCCGGTCACGCGCTTGGCGGCCTTGTTGTCGCCGACAATGTTGTGCCCGTCGATGG
>JAVBVJ010000108.1:0-6291 GCA_031554355.1 Oscillospiraceae bacterium | reverse complement strand
CAACAGGAAGCAATTGCGCACGATGTCTTCGTTCAGGAAATCGGCTGTGTGCTGTGATGTTTGTTCGTCGACGAGACTGTAGTCGAGCGCCATGACGTACGCGCCCTGAAACGGGTTGTCGAGCTCGCCCGCGTCGTCGAGATACCGCTGGCGCCAGCTCTCGCAGATCTTGTGGTAGAGTTCGCGGTACCGCTCGGCGTCCCGCGTCAGTTCCAGCGCCTCCGCCGCCCGCGCGACCAGATCGCAGGCGTGGGCGAGGTACGCCGTGGAGGTGTAGGGCGCGAGCCGCCGGCTCGTGTCGCGGTCGAAGAACGGCGCGAGCCAGTCGCCGAGATGTGCCGCGCCCTGCTCCCAGATGTAGCGGTTGGTCGGCGTCGGGTTGTCCTTGTCCTTCGGCTTGCTGCGCGCCGCGCTGTCCAGCGCGTAGTCGCACCACCGCTTCATGCTGCCGTACTGCTGGCGCAGGATGTCGGTGTCGCCGTACTGCTCGTACAGCATCCACGGCAGAATGACCGCCGCGTCGCCCCAGCCCGGCGAGGTCACGCGCAGGATCGGAAACGCGTACTCGTACGGCACCGTGAAATCGACCAGGCCCTTCCGCGTCTGCGACTGCCGCAGATCGGTCAGGTACTTCAAGAAAAAGTTGTAGGTGTGGTAGTTCAGCGAGGCGGTGTGCCCGAAGACCTGCGCGTCGCCGGTGTAGCCCTGCCGCTCGTCGCGCTGGGGGCAGTCGGTCGGGATATCGATGAAGTTGCTGCGCTGGGACCACAGGATATTGTTGTAGAGCTTGTTGATCTTGCGGTCGGAGCAGGTGAAGTCGCCGATGCGGTCCATCTCGGTGGTCAGCGCGTAGGCGCGGATCAGCCCCTCCTGATACGGCGCGCCCGAGAGCTCGACGTAGCGGAACCCCATGTAGGTGAACCGCGGGCGGTAGATGCGCGCCGAGTGCGCGGCGCGGTAGGTGATCGTGGCCTTGGCCTTGCGCAGGTTGGCGATGTACAGGCTGCCGTCGGGGTTGAGAATCTCGCCGTGGCGCACCGTCAGCGTCTCGTCGCGCAGAAACTTGGGGTCGATCTCGATGATCCCGGCGAAGTTCTGGCCGAAATCCAGAATCGTCGTGCCGTCCTCCCGCCGGTGAACCTCGTAGACGCGCATGGGCTGCACCGAACGCACCGGGCAGTCGGCGGCCGCGTTGAAGTGGGGCGGCAGCTTTTTGCGGTACGGGATGCAGTTGGCGGTCAGCCCCGTGTCGGTCTCCCGCGCGGCGTCGTAGTCCTCGCCGTCGTAGAACCCGGCGTAGTTGTAGGGGTTGTCGCCCGCGATCTTCCAGTCGGCGCCGGTCGAGATGGTCTGGAGAATGCCGTCGTCGTACAGAATCTCGAGGTCGGCGGCCACCGCGCTCTGTTTTCCGTACAGATTCTTTTTATTCATAAAAGTAAACCGCCCCTTGTACCACCCGTCCGCCACCCAGAACGAGAGGCGGTTGGTGCCGTCGATCAGCAGATCGGTGACGTCGAAGACGTTGTACTGGACGCGGTTTGTGTAGTCGGTGAAGCCGGGCGTAAAGAAATAGTCCCCGACCTTGGTGCCGTTGATCTCGGCCTCGTAGATGCCGAGCGCCGTCGCGTAAAGCCGCGCGCGCACAATGCCCGGCACCGCCGGGAACTCTTTGAAAATATGGTGCACCTCGCCCTCGCGCGGCGCGGTCCGGGCCGTGATGAAGCGGCCATGAATGCGGTCGTACAGCAGCGCGGTCTCGAAGGTGTAGGGAGCGCTCTGGACGTTGTGGCCCTCGTCGGTCGTGACCGAGAGGATAACGGTGTACGCCGTCTTCGGGCGCAGCTCCCTGCCCGCGTAGCGGATCAGCTGGCTCCTGGGCTGGGCCTCGAAGAACTCGAACACGGTGTCGTTTTTGTCGTCGGTCACCAGAACGCGGTGCGCAGCAACGGTTTTGCCGCGCGCGCCGATCAGGGTGTAGCCGATGGTGGGCGCCGGGGAATCGACGCCGAGCGGGTTGTTTCGGTAATCCACAAAGACGCGCAGCTCCGCCATATATCCCTCCAAAACGATCGCTGTTTCTGGTTCGATTGTACCATGCGCCGCATCTTGAATCAATGCGTTATTGACGAAAAATCCGGGATTTTGTAAAATAAAATTACACACCGTGTGCGAAAGGATGAGACGATGAAACTGTTTTTGGCCTATTTGATCGCGCCGTTTTTTTCTCTGTTTATCGGGCTGCGCTCGGCGCCTGCCTACCGCGGCGCGCTGAAGCCGTACAAGTGGTACCGCGCCGCGCTCGCGGGCCGCGTCGCGTCGGACGGCAGTCCCTACCGCGTCTACCTGAAAAAAGGGAGCGTCAACAAGCTGATGATCTACTTCTCGGGCGGCGGCGCGGCGTGGAGCGCCGAGACGGCGGCGCGCCCGATGACGCTGAAAAGCATGTTGTCCGGCGCGGAGGCCTACTATTTCCCGGCGGTCAAGAAATATCTTGAGATAACGCTGACCGGCATCCTGTCGCCGAAAAAAAACGAAAAGAATCCCGTGTCGGAATGGAACGTGCTGTATATCCCCTATTCGTCGGGGGATTTTCACGTCGGCAACCGCGCGTACGACTACCTTGGGCTCGACGGCAAGCAGCACACGATCTATCAGCACGGTGAGCGCAATGTGCAAGCCGCGCTCGACGCACTGCCCGCAGAATTCCGCGACCCCGAGATGCTGCTGATCGCGGGGGAGAGCGCGGGCGGTTTCGGCTGCGTCGCGAACGCGCCCGAGATCGCGGCGCGGTTCCCGAACGCGGCGCGGGTCGTCGTGTACGCCGACAGCGCCCAGCTCGAGCACCGGCCCGGATTGTGGCTGCAGACGTTGACCGAGCGCTGGAACGCCGACGCCCGTTTCCACGACGGGTTCGGCGACGACACGCAGGTCGAGGCGTTCTGGTTCGAGCGCATCTACCGCACATTGGGCGACCGCGCGTTGCTGCTGCACTCCAACACCGTCGCCGACGAGACGCTGACCGCGTTCCAGAACAAGATGCGGAACGACGTGTTCTCGGCGGAGGGCGACGCGCTGGCGGAGTTTCAGCGCGGGCTGGCCGACGCCGTGACGCGGCTTAGGAAACTGCCGACCTACCGCTTCTACCTGTCCGACCAGGAGCGCAACCCCAAAACGGGTTTGACGCCGCACACGAACTCGCGCTGGGCGCGGTTCACGACGGTGCGCAGCGGCGGGCTGACCGTCGCCGAGTGGCTGGACGGCGCGCTGAAAACCGGCGACGCCGGGAACGTCGGCGCGGATCTGCTGGAGCGGCTTTGATGGGCGGCAAGCGGGATTTGCAGCGCGAGCGCATCTTCGCCGAGGCGCTGCGCATCTTCTGCGCGCGCGGCATCGAGCGAACGCAGATGACCGAGATCTCCGAGGCGAGCGGCATCTCACGCCGGACGCTTTATACCTATTTCAGCGACAAGGAGACCTTGGCGCTGGCACTGTTTTCGCGCAATCTCGAGAACCTGTTCAGTATACTGAACCGCATTTTTTCGCGCAGGGAGGAGTGCGACGAGGATCTGCTCGAGCGCTTTCTGCGCGGGTACTACGATATCCGCCGCAAGCACCCCGACTATGTTTACTACGACTACATCTCCAACAACTACTGCGCGGGGCGGCGCGAGGATCCGAGCGAAACGAGCGCTTTTTCGGCGGCCGTCGCACACATCACGGACGGGCGGAACGCCGACGACCCCGCCGTCAAGCGCCTGCTGAAATCCCCGAAGGCGCTGTGTCTGCACCTGTATTTCTGCTATCTGCAGAAATCCGTGCTGCAGGCGGTGCAGTCGGGGGATCTGTTCTCGAAGAAGCAGGACCGGGCGGACAGGCGCTATCTGGATTTTCTGATCGCCAGCATCCGCAAGTGACATTGTCTTTTTCTCCGAACGTGCTACAATGAGGAAAAACGGAGGTGCGCCGGTGACACAACAGCATGTTCAGATGCCCGCGTTTCCGATCATCGATTTTCATCTGCATTTCCCGGTCAGGCAGGACGACTGGCTGAAACCCTACCGCGACCGCTTTGTCGCGCGGTACGGGCAGGCGCGCTGGGACGAACGGGCCGCGATGAACGCCGCGGTGCCAAGCTGGCTGCCCGACTACGGGTTCCCGGCGCCGGAGGAGCCGAGCGACGATTACGATGCGGTCGCCGCGCGCTGGCGCGCGGAGGCGCTGCGGTACGGGCTGGAGCGCGTCGTCTTTTTAACGGGCGGCGGCAACGAACCGCTGGCGCGCATCGTCTCGGAAAACGCCGATCTTTTTAGCGGATTCGCCCACCACGGGCTCGACGAGCCCGGCGCGGCGGACACGCTGGAGCGCGCGATCCAGAGCGGCTTGTGCGGATACAAGATTCTCGCGCCCGTCGTCGAGAAGCCGCTCGCGCATCCCGATTACGCCGACGTCTTTGCGGTGTGCCACGAGTACGGGCTTCCGGTGCTGATTCATTTCGGGATTCTCGGCGGGGGCGGCGGCCTTTCGGGCACCGTCAACTTCAGCCCGCTCGCGCTGGGCGAGGTCGCGGCGCGGTATCCCCGCGCGCAGTTCATTGTGCCGCATTTCGGCTGCGGGTTCCCGAACGACCTGCTGACGGTGTGCTGGGCGTGCCCCAACGTGTCGGTCGACACCTCGGGCAACAACCTCTGGACAAAATGGACGATGGAGAACTACACGCTGCAGGATTTGTTCGCGCGGTTTTACGCGACGGTCGGACCGGAGCGCATCCTATTCGGCACCGACTCCGAGTGGTTCCCGCGCGGTTTTGCGCTGCGCTACCTGATGGATCAGTACGGCGCGGTCAAGGCGCTCAACTGGCCGCAGGCCGACATCAACGCCGTATTCCACGACAACGCGCTGCGGCTGCTCGACCGCTGATGGAGCTGCGGATTGGATACACCCGCGCACTGCCGGTCGCGGACGCCGACGTCGCGGTATTGTTGCCCGACGCGGGTTCGCTGTGCGGAACCCCGCCCGCCGCGTATACGGGCATCCCGACCGTCTCGCCGCCCTATTTTGCGGACGGCTATTTGGTCATGACCTACCGCGACGCCGAACAGACCGTGACCCAGCGCGCCTGCTTTTTCCCCGACCACGGATTCGAGGCCACCCTGCGCGGCGACGACGTCACCGTGTTCGAGACCCGGATCGGGCGGGCGGCGCTTGCGGTTGCGTATGATATTTTTCAACCGCAATACGCGCGCCTCTGCGCGCAGCGCGGCTGTGCCCTTGTTTTTGCCGCGCTGCCGCCCGCCGCGCAAGATTTCGTGACGGCGGGGCCGTGGAGCGTGGCGCAGGCCAACAACCTGATCGTCTCGGTCGCCGCGGCCGGGGGCGGACAATTGATTGTCCCCTGCGCGCTGACGAAGGACCTGAGCGGCTTTTCGCCCGACAGCACCGTCGATGTCGGGAAGCTCGCGGAATCCTACGCCGGATTTCCGGTTTTCGACAGCTACAACCGCGCGTTCTGCGCGCGTTACCGGGAGGCGTTGCTGCGATGATGAACGCCGTGCTGCGGCGGCTCGCCGCAAACCTTGAAAAGAAGCTGAACCCCACAAGCATCGCGCAGGCCTTCGCCGCGCTGCCGCCCGTCGAACCGCGGACGCAGCCCGCGGGCGACAGACCCGTCGCGGCGGCGCTGCAATACACGGCGCGCTGTTACCGCGACGCGGCGGACTATATCCGCGACGTCGACGGTTATCTCGGCGCGTGCGCCGCACAAAACGCCGCGCTCGTCTGCTTCCCCGAACTGATGGGGCTGCTGCCGCTCACGATGCTGCCGCTGGGCCGCATGGCGCTGCGCACCGCCGCGAAGCTGCCGCCCGCGCGCCCCGACGACTCCCCGAAGGGCGAACCGGCGGGTGACCCGCTGCTGCTGACCGCATTGCGGCACTTCGCGGTGTTGTACGACAGCCACCGGGACCTCTTCGCGCGGTTCGCCGCGCGGTACGGCGTCTGGCTTTCCGCCGGCACCGTCTATGTCGCGGAGGACGGCGCGGTGTACAACCGCCACCTGCTGTTCGGGCCGGACGGCGCACTGCTCGGCGCGGGGGACAAGATCAACCTCGTGCTCGAGGAACTGCGCATGGGCATGGCGGAGGGGCAGACGCTGACCGTCGTGCCGACCGCGATCGGCAACATCGCATTGACCGTCTGTATGGACGCCACCTACTTCGAGACGTTCCGCGCCGCAAAGTCCCTGGGCGCCGACTACGCGCTCGTACCCATCGGCAACATCGAGCCGTTCAACCA
>JAVBVJ010000158.1:0-21782 GCA_031554355.1 Oscillospiraceae bacterium | reverse complement strand
ACTACTTCAAAAAATAACGGCCCGCACCAAATCCGATAGGAATCTCTGATGCAATCGCGTCAAAGATGCTCCTTATATGAGGACACCGGCAACCCCATAGAAAAAGAGCCTGACCGCATTATCAGGCTCTTTTTCGTTGCTGTTTTTTAGCCTTTCAGGCCTTTTTCCTGCCGCTCCATGTTCTCGATGACGACGTCGAAGATGTCGCCCAGCGTCGCGCAGTAGGCCAGAACTTCCCACGGGGTGTTGGTGTGGAAGTGGATCTTGATCAGATCCTCATCGCCGACGGCGAGCAGGGAATCACCCGCGAAGTTTGCGCGGAAGTAGTCGTCGATCGCGTCCTCCGAGAGATCGTGCCCCTCGATCAGCAGTTGGGTGTCGTACTTGAATTCTAACATGGGTTGCTCCTTCCCGCCGTTTTCCGGCGCTCGACCTGTATATAAAATTACAAATAACAGTTTATTTTTTCGTCAGCACCTGAATCCGTGCCTCGAAATCGGGCCCCATGAAGCTGTCGATATGCGTCTCGCGGTCCAGACCCGCGGCGATGTTCTGGCCGTCCGTCTCGCGGAGCGCCTGCTTCATGTACGCGATGCTGTAGGGGCTGTTGCGGTTGATTTTTTGAATTATCGTCTCGGCCTGTTCCCACAACCGGTCGTCGGGGAAACAGTAGTCGGCGAGCCCGATGGCGGCGGCGTCGCTGCCGCTCACAACGCGGTTGGTGAAGAACAGATCCTTGGCGCGGTTGACGCCGATGCGGCGCGGCAGCCGCTGCAGTGCGCCCCAGACCGGCCGCAGCGCAAATTTACTGTGCGTGTCGCCGATCTTCGCGCTCTCCCCGGCGATGATAATGTCTGCGGCCAGCGCAAGCTCGAGCCCGCCGGTGTAACAGTGGTTGTGGATCACGGCCACCACGGCCTTGTCGCAGTCCGCGAGGCGCGTGATGACGCTCGTATTGAAGACCTCGTCCTGACCGGCTTGCCCCAGCACAGCGACATCGTGACCGGCGCAGAAACAGGGCCCCGCGCCCGACAGCACGATCACATGGATATCGGGGTTTTGCTGCGCCTCGGCGACGGCGCGGTCGATCTCGCGAAACAGGCCAGTGTGCAGCGCGTTCAGTTTGTCGGGGCGGTTCAGCGTCAAGTACAGCACGCCGGATTTTTCTTCTTTCAGCACATTCGGTTCATTCATTGGATGCTCTCCCTGTCCGGTCCGGTTTTTTCCGTCGCATCTTCCCGCGACGAAACAACTGTATGGAAGATACCAGAAAACGCCGGATTTTGCAAGCGCTGGGTGGCGGCGCGCGAGACGGGCGACCGATATTGCTTCGGAATTTTACGGCGGCGGCATTTCTTATGCCCGATCTGGTGTTTATTGTAGTATAATGGTCCAAGAACCCGGTTTCGGGGCGGCGACAGCGGAACGGCCCGCGGCTGCGAAAAAGAGAACGGAGAGGAAGAACAATGACAAAGAATACGACAGCAAAATCCCCGGGCGCGTTCGGCATTCGGGACAAGATCGGCTATCTGATGGGAGACGTGGGCTGCAACTTCAGCTTCTCGCTGATCTCCGGGTACATGATGATTTTTTTCACCCAGTTCATCGGCATCACATTGACGCACTACGCGCTGATTATCCTGCTGACGAAGATCTGGGACGGCATCAACGATCCAATTATCGGCGCGTTGGCGGACCGGTTCAATCCCAAGAGCGGCGACAAGTTCCGTCCCTGGATCTTCTGGGGCTCCTTCCCGCTGGCGTTCGCCGCCTGCCTGCTGTTTTTCGACACCCGCATGGCGCCGTACTGGGTCAAGATCGCGGTGTGCATCGTGGCTTACCTGATCTGGGACATCGCCTACACGATCGTCAACGTGCCGTACGGCTCGCTGAACTCGACGATCACCGCCGACCCCGTCGAGCGCTCCCAGCTCTCGACATGGCGGAGCGTCGGCGCGATGCTCGGCGCATTCCCGATCATGATTATTCTGCCGCTGCTGATGTACAAAAAGGTGGAGTCCGGCGGCCAGACCGTGAGCGTCTTTCAGGGCGAGCGGGCTTTCACGGCGGCGCTGATCCTGGGCGTATTGGCGCTCGTGTGCTTCCAGCTGCTGTACCGTCTGGTCACCGAGCGCATCAAACACACCGAACACGACGGCGCGAAATTCAATTTCTTCAAGACGCTGCGCAGCTTTTTCACCGACCGCACCATGCTGGCGGTGTCGCTCACGGCGCTGATCTCGATCGTCTTTATGAACTCGACCCAGACTACCAGCGCGCTCGTCTACCAGATGTATTTCGGCAACGGCTCGCTCTCCTCGCTGATGATCATCGGCTACCTGCCGCTGCTGCTCATTCTGCCCTTTATGAAACGCCTTGTGGTGCGCTTCGGCAAAAAGGTACTGTGCTCGTGGCCGCTGCTGCTCGGCGTCGCGGCATACACGGTGCTGATTCTGATTCCGAACGTGCCGGTCTATCTCTGGATCGCGTGCACCGCGCTCGGCTCGCTCTCGATGGGCTTCTACTCGCTGCTGGGCTGGGCGCTGGTCTCGGACGGCATCGACTCGATCGAACTGAAGACCGGCCGCCGCGACGAGGGCTCAATCTACGCGACCTACTCGCTCATGCGCAAACTGGGGCAGGGGATGGGGCAGGCGCTCATCCCGTTTCTGATCGCCGTCATCATCCCGGGGCTCGACATGAACAACGAGCTGACCTGGAGCGCCGCGTACGGCCTGCAGATCAAGAACATCTCGGTGCTGCTGTGTCTCGTCGGATTCGTGCTGGCTTTTCTCCTGATGCACTTTGTCTACGATATCGACAAGAAAAAAGAGTTCGAGATGCCGGTACAGCTCGGCCGAAGCGGCGGCACCGACGTATCGATCGACAACATCGCGGACGGCGTCAGCCGCCGCGAGGACTAGGGCGCTTGCCGCGCCCAACACCAACAAAGAGGATAAGAAAGGTGCTGATACCATGATTCACATCTCCGGATTTACCGACGAGGCGGCCGCCGGGCTGGACGACCAGCTCGCGCTGGCATCGAGCCTCGGTATGAAATACATCTGCCCGCGCGTCGTCGACGGAAAAAACATCGCGAAGTACACCCCGGAAGAATTCGAGAAAGCGCTGCTGCCCAAGCTGCGGCAGGCCAGCATCGGGTTCTCCTCCATCGGCTCACCGATCGGGAAGATCCGGTGGAACAGCGCTTCCGGTTTTGAGAAGCAGAAGGAGCAACTGAGGAACCTGATCGCCATCGCCGAGATGACCGGCTGCAAATACATCCGCATCTTCTCCTTCTTCGTCAGCAAAAGTTTTGACGACCGGAAGGTCTACCCCGTCGTGCTGAAGAAAACCAGGGAACTGCTGGCGCTGGCCGAGGGGCACGACGTCACATTGCTGCATGAGAACGAGAAGGGCATCTACGGCGCGGTTCCCGAGCGGGCGCTCAAGCTCTATACGGACGTCGCGCACCCGCAGTTCAAGCTCTGTTTCGACGCCTCGAATTACCTCCAGTGCGGGTGCGACCCCTACGCCGCCTACGAGCGGACGCGGGAGCACACCGTCTACTACCACATGAAGGACTGCGAGAACGGCTACGAGGTGCCGCTCGGCACGGGGCAGGGGAGAATCCGCGATATTCTTACGGACCTCACTGCGCGCGGCTACGACGGATTCCTGACGATGGAGCCCCACACCGCGAAATACGCGCTGTTGCGGCGCGTTTACAACGCCTTGCCGTTTTTGAACAAAACGGCAGCCGCGGTCTACCGCAAGGTAGACCGGGACCGCAACCTGAAGCCCGGCGACCCCGTCACCGCGCGCGACGTGTTCCTCTGGCAGTACGAAAACCTGACGGCGATGCTCGGCGAGGTCGGGGGTAAATACGAGTAGGGACGAACTGCGTTCGTCCGGAATTATCCGAATATGGAATAATTATCGAATATGAGATTTCTGTTTTGTCTGATACATACGATGAAGTTAAAGTGGATAAATATGTTGTTATGCCAAACCGTGTTCATTTGATTAAATTTATTATGGCAGAAAGCGGACGAACACAGTTCGTCCCTACGATTTCGAGGATCATCAAACAATCCCAAGGTTCAATTACAAAGAAAAATCGGTTTTTCGTTATGGCAACCAAGATTTCACGACCACATAATCCGCAATGAGGAAGATTATTTAAATCATTGGAAATACATAGATGAAAACCTTGCAAGGTGGGCGGAGGATGAATACTATTGCGAGTGAGAAAATTTATATTATACGGGGGGGAAATGCTGGAAAATAAGAATACCATAAAACAAGGAGCCATGAAATATTTAGCTATGCTACTGGTTCAGCGCATTATAGGGTTGGCTCTGTTTCTCGTGGCTGCTGGAACTATTTTTGACATGCGGGGTATCGTCAATTTCTCGCTGTACTTTATTGTATCCATTATTGCCTGTGTATTTATGTTCAAAAGTCATCAAGCAACCTTGAACGAAAGAGGAAAAAAGCATGATAATACCCAAAAGTGGGATAAGGTGCTTTTGCCCATTTATGTTTTGTTGGCGTACTATGGCATATACTTTATTGCAGGACTCGGTGTACGGTTTCAGTGGGTGCATTTATCTGTGGAGTGGATAGTTGCAGGGGTTATCCTTTATATTATTTCAAGTGTTTTTACCATATGGCCCGTGGCAGAGAACAAGCATTTTGAAAGCGCTTCTCGCATTCAGGAAGACAGAGAGCAAACTGTCATTTCTACTGGCCCGTATGAGATTGTCAGGCATCCGGGCTACTTGGGTATTGTGCTGTGGGCGATAGCGATTATCCTAATATTTGGCACATTAGCAGTGGGGATAACGGCAACTGTTATCGTTGTTATAATAATCATAAGAACCTATCTTGAAGATACCATGCTAAAGCGTGACCTTAAAGGGTATCTTGAATACACAAACAAGGTGAAATATCGCTTGCTTCCATTTGTTTGGTAATTCGCTTTAGCCCTAAAGCCAGAGTATAAGCATTTTCTGCAATTGGAGCTTCCGGCGGCAGCAAGCCGCCGCCCTGCAATGTCGTTTTTCACACAGCTTTCGCAGAAAGTGTAGTGTGTTACACCCTCCAGATCAATCGCTTTGGAGGGTGTTTTCAAATACTTCTTTATGAGACTTGAACTTACGCGCCCGCTCTTTTTTGCCCTGAAATCCACAACGAATAAGATCTTATAAGCACCCTATTGACAACGCCGCTGTATTATTGTATTATTCACTTAGTACAATAATACAGCGCAGTATTGTTTGACAGGAGATTGCCTATGGACTTTGATACAAGCACCCCGATCTATCTGCAGATTCTGCAGAAGATCAAGCGCAACATCGCGGCAGGCAAGATCGCGCCCGGCGAAAAGCTGGGCTCTGTGCGGGATCTCTCGATCGAGTACGGCGTCAACCCCAACACGGTTCAGCGCACGATGGCGGCGCTGGAATCCGAGGGGCTGGTCTACGCCGAGCGGACGAGCGGGCGGTTCGTGACCGATAACGAGGCGCTTGTCGCGGGGGTACGGCGCAGCCTGATCGCGGGCGAGATCGACGCGTTCCTGCAGTCGATGCAGGAGCTGGGGCTCACCGAAAAGGACGTCATCGCGCGGATAGTGGAACACGGCCCCTCAAAAGAGAATTAGGAGAAGACGATGGAGAAAGTATTAAGCACCAGTCATCTGATAAAAAACTACGGCGGCATCACCGCGCTGCGGGACGTCAATCTCGACGTGTACGGCGGCCAGATCATCGGGCTGCTCGGCCCGAACGGCTCGGGGAAAACGACGCTGATCAAGATCATCACGACGCTGATCACCGATTACGACGGCAGCGTGCAGTTTCTCGGGAAGCCGCTCGGCCTTGAAAGCAAGCGGGGCATCAGCTACCTGCCCGACTGCGAGTTCCTCAGGACGGACATCAAAATCAGCAGAATCATCGCGATGTACGCCGACTTCTTCGCGGATTTCGACACCGCCAAGGCGACCGAGATGCTGGGGGTCGTGGACATCGCCGCCAACCGCACGATCCAGACGCTCTCGAAGGGCATGCGCGACAAGCTCCAGCTGATTCTGACATTGGCGCGCAGCGCGAAGCTTTACATCTTCGACGAGCCGATCGCGGGGGTCGATCCCGCGTCCCGGGACTACATCCTGAACACGATCCTCAAGAACTACAGCCAGGACGCGGCGGTCATCATCTCGACGCATCTCATCAGTGACATCGAACCCGTTTTGAGCCGCGTTATCTTCATCAACCAGGGGCAGATCATAATGGACGGCGACGCGGACGCGATCCGCGAGGAGCGCAAAATGTCCGTCGATTCTTTGTTCAGGGAGGAATTCAAATGTTTCTGAAATTATTCAAATACGATCTGATCTCCGGCGCGAAACAGCATCTGCTGATGCTGATTATCCTGGCGATGGCCTCGGTCATCATCGTCGGCGCAAACCTGCTCGGCGTGACGTTTTTTAACGGCATTCTGCTGGTTCTGGCGCTGATCGCGTCGATCGCCTACTTTGTGATCTATGTGATTCTGGCGGTAGGGTACTATTACCGCAGCGTGAGCGGCCGTCAGGCCTACCTCACCTACACGATTCCCGCCAAACCCGCCGCCATCTACTTCGCGAAAATTACGAGCGCGTATCTCTGGTTTCTGTTCACGGCGGCGGTGATCTTCTGCTTCTGGAAGTTCGTGGGGGCGCCGTATCTGCTTGGAGAGACCGGTGCGATGATATTGGACGGCATGCGGGAGTCGCTCGGCGCCGACGCGGACCGCTTCCTGCAGCTGATGCTGGTGGTGATGCCCGTTCAGATCTCGGCGATGTTCTTCTCGGCCTCGTTCTACGTCGGCGTCACGGCGCTGCCGCGCTTCAAGAACCGCGGCAACGGTCTCGCCGCCGGCATCGTCGGGTTCCTCGTCGCCAATCAGGTCGTCGGGCTGATCACGGCGGGCATCTGGCTCGGGGTCTCGCTGGCGCAGGGCTACACGCTCGACAGCCTGAACGGCGACCTCATGAACATGACCGACATGTTCAACCGATTGATTAGCATCGATCTCCCGGTGATGGGGCTCGTCTCGGTGGTCTACGCGGCGCTGTCGATCCGCTTCATCAAGCGAAGTCATTCGGTTTAGCGGGAACGACGCCGCGATAAGACGGTGGACGAAAAAACAGGTGGCCATGACTGCCTGTTTTTTCTGTGGAAAAAATCGTAAAGGAACATAAGTATTGCGGCGCAGCGGGGATTGTTTACAGAATTTCAATACTATTTCGCGACGATGTGATACAATTTTTCGTAGAGAAGAGATAAAGTGTTAGCGCGGTCGGCCATGAAGGATTGTTACGAATCTTTTGTGGAGAAACAAGCATGAAGGGCTCCGGTAGAAGAATCTACATAATAGCCGGTGTGATGGGCAGCATCTTTGTTGTTCTGAGCATTGTTGTTATACTTTACATGGGCGAGATGAGCAACCGGGAGACGAAGGACTATATCCGGAAAGCCACCGATCAAACCGCCTATGTCATTGACGGGTATATCTCGGAGAATTTTCATATCCTGTCGGCGTCCGCGGTCTATGTGAGCGGACATGATTTTAAGACGGACACGCGGTACCTGTACCGGGCGCAGGAGGCGCTGAAGGAGAATCTCTCGTTTCTGGCTGTCGGATTCATCGATTTGAACGGGAACTGCCTGTGGGTCGGATCCGACAACGAGATCCATACAAACACGATCATCGGGCAGTACGAGAATATCCAAAAGGCGCTGGGCGGCGAAAATGTGCTGTCCAAGACGGTGCACGATGCCTACCTCGAAGCCGATGTCAATATCTATTACGTCCCGATCATCGAGAACGGGGCGGTCGTCGGCGCGCTGTTCGGCGCGGACGAGGAGGAGAGCCTCAAGAATATCGTCAGCAACACGGTGTTTGCGGGCCGCGGTTTTGCGCACATCATCGATCAGAACGGGGATTACGTCGTCCGGTCGGATCATCCCGACCGCCTGATCGGCGCCAAGGGCATTTTTGATGTCGAACCGAAACTGAAGCCGGAGATCCAAAGCGAAATCGAGAAGAACCTGCTGCTGGGAAACAAGGGGGATTACGAGGCGACGTCCTACAAGACGAAGGGTCTGTTGGCCTACTCGCCGCTCTCCTTCAACAACTGGTACGTCTTTTATGTGGCGCAGAAGAGCCAGACGACCGCCGGCATCCGAACCATGATCGTCGGCTCCATCGCGATCATCGTCTCCGCGGTCCTGCTGTTCTTCCTGCTCATCTATCTGATCTATTACATCAATAAGTCAAACCGCATGGCGCTGGAAAAATTCGCTTTCGAGGATCCGCTGACCGGGGAGCGCAACCTCTCTAAGTTCCTGATCGACGCCCGGGAGATTCTGAAACAGTTTCCGAACGACACGTTCTCGTTGCTGTACGGGGACATCAAATCCTTTCAGGTCGTCAACGATCAGTTCGGGCGCGATACCGGGGATTTTATCATCCGAAAGCTGTCGGCCTATATCAGCGGCGGAATGCGGGAGCACGAGCTCTTTGCGCATCTGGGCGGCGACAACTTCGTGCTGCTGAAGAAGCATGTGGGCGAGGTCGACTTCGAGCGGGTATTCCAGAAAGCCGAGCGGGACATCACGATGCTGTCCGAAAAATATCTGCAGGGCAAGCTGGAGGGGCGCTGCGGCATCTATATCTTCTGCCCGTCGAAGGGGAATTACACGCTGCTGGACATGATTGACCGCGCCAACGAGGCCCGGAAAAGAGTCCGAAAAACGCATGGGCGCATGGGATACGCGATCTTCACCGAGGAGATGCAGGAGCAGAAACGCATCGAGGCGGAGATCGAGTCCAGAATGGATTCGGCGCTGCGAAACCGGGAGTTCAAGGTGTTCTTCCAGCCCAAAATCGACATCCAGAACAACGACCGGGTCATGGGGTTCGAGGCGCTGGTGCGCTGGCGGACGCCGGACAAGGGGATGGTCTCGCCCGGCCTGTTTATCCCGATCTTCGAGCGGAACGGCTTTATCACGAAACTGGATCTCTATGTGTTCGAGGAGGCGTGCCGGTTCTACAGCGAGGAGATGCTCTCGTCCTTCTCGCGGGTGCCGGTGATGTCGGTCAACGTGTCGCGCGTCAGCATGCTGCACTCCGCGTTTTTCGAGCGGTACACCGAGATCAAAAACCGCTACAACATCCCCGACGGGCTGATCGAGCTGGAGTTCACCGAGAGCATCGCGTTCGAGGATCACGAGCTGTTCATGAACTATGTGGCAGCGCTCCATGCCAACGGGTTCCTGTGCTCCCTCGACGACTTCGGTTCGGGCTTCTCCTCGTTGAACGTGCTGATGAACCTGAACATCGACGTGCTGAAACTGGACGGCAGTTTTTTCCTCGGACAGGACAACCTGCGCCGCACGATCATCATCAAAAACATCATCAGCATGACGAAGGACCTGAACATCAAAATCGTCGCGGAGGGCGTCGAGAACACCGCCCATGTCAACGAGCTGCGCGAGATGGGCTGCGACGCCGTTCAGGGCTACATCTTCGCGCGGCCGATGGATGTGCGCAGCTTTATGAACTACTACCGGAAAACATTGGGCATCCATGTATATCAGGGGAAACACGCGCTGTAGCTTCAGAAACAGATCGCATTAATAACGGAACACCCGCGCCGTCCGGCGCGGGTGTTTTTGCTTACGCTTTGTTGCGGTTTCTCCCGCCTCAAAGACCGGACGCGCGGGCTCTCAGCTCCTGCGCCGACAATTTGCAGTAGGCGAGCGGCGTGACGCCGTAGACCGACTTGAAGCGCGCGATAAAATAGCTTTGGGACGAGAACTCCAGCACATTGGCGGCCGTCTTGCTGTCCAACCCCTGCTCGCGCATCATCACGACAGATTCGGCGAGCTTCCGGCGCAGAATGTACCCGGACAGCGGCATCCCGGTCTCCCGGTGGAACAGCCGCGACAGATAGCTGGGTGACAGGCCGCAGAACGCCGCAAGCTCCGCGAGCGTGATTTTGCGGTGGAGGTGCAACCCGATATAGTCGATGCAGCGCTCGACCGGCAGGCTGATGCGGGCTTTGGCGTGGAAATCGCGCATGATATCGAGGATTCTGCGCAGCGTCACCGAGATGCACTCCAGCACCTGATCCGGCGCGGTCATCTGGTCGACGCGGTGCATCATCTCGTCGAGCTGGTTGTAGGCCACATCCTGACTGAGGCCGCGCTCGATGCACTTGTAGCAGACCAGATGGATGAACGTCGCGGCATTGTACTGGAGGTTGCGCAGCGGGTTCCCCGACATGCTGCCCGCCGCGATCAGACCGTCCGCGTCCGAAAAGATGCGGTCGGAGATCTGTTGCAGCTGATTCGAATCACCGCTTACGACGGCGTCGAGCAGGTGTTGCATCACCAGCAGCGGCGAGCGGGTTTTCAGCGTCTCGCGCTGCTCAAACATCAGGTGTTCCTCGGTCTCGTGTACGGGCCGGTAGAAATGCGGATTCTTCATCATAATCACCAATTTAATTGTATCATCTTTATGGAATAAGTAAAGCAAAATAATGACGTTTATGACAATAAAAAGATATAACTGAAAGCTGTATTCCAGTATGATAGTAGTATCCAAAGGATTCGGGAGGGAACAATGGAATTTACGATCACGAAAGATACGCCGGTCGGCCCGCATCTGCGGCGCTGGCAATTCTGTGTCGGCAGCGGGCACGCGGGTCTTGCGATGCGCACCGACTACGTCGAACAGCTGAAGTTTATCCGCGAGCAGCTCGGCATCACGCGGGTGCGGTTTCACGGAATTTTCTGCGACGACCTGCACACGATGCACCATCTCGGAGAACTGCTGCCGCTGCCCGGCGCGCGGCGCTATACCGAGCGCAGCTTCCGGCTGTGCGGGCTGGTATTCGACAACCTGCTCTCGTGCGGGATGCAGCCGTTTATCGAGCTGGGATTCATGCCGAAGCTGTTGGCGAAGAAAAAGCGCCGCGGCGTCTTCTTCTACAAGCCGAACATCTCGATGCCGAAGAGCGACGCCGCGTGGGTCGACTACATTCAGGCGTTTGTGCGCTTTCTGCTGAACCGCTACGGCGAGGATCTGGTCGCGCAGTGGTTCTTCGAGGTGTGGAACGAGCCCGATCTGCGCATCGCGTTCTTTGCGGGCAGCCAGCGGGATTATTTCCACCTCTACGAGATCACGGCGCGCGCAATCAAGGAGGTCTGTCCGCGGCTGATGGTGGGCGGGCCGTCGACGTCGGGCAGCAAGTGGGTCGAGGCGTTCGTCGCCTACTGCAACGAGCATCAGGTGCCCGTCGATTTCGTGACGACGCACCAGTACGCGGGCGATCCGCTCGGCGGCGTCAAGGATCAGGGCGGGCCCGTCGAGAAGGAGGAGGGGAACGCGATCCCGATCGATCTGAACTGGCTGCTGCGCCCGTTCCGCAACGCCAAAGGAACGACGTTTTTGGACGGCGTCCGGGCGCTGATGGGGGATCCCTCTGAGACCCGGGATATCAAAAACAATATCTTCGAGAAGAGTGCCGCGATTGTGATGCAGCAGGCGCAGGGGCTGCCGGTCTACTACACGGAGTGGAACGAGGGCGCGACGTTCTCGGCCTACACCAACGATACGCGAAAAGTTGCGGCATATGATGTCCGGACAGCGCTTCAGCTCGACGGAATTATTGACGGAAGCTCAATTTGGTGCTTCTCGGACATCTTCGAGGAGCTGCACCCGTTCCCCGAGGAGTTCCACGGCGGGTTCGGCATGCTGACGCAGCACGGAATCCCGAAACCCGTGTTCTATGCGCTTCGCATGTTGGCGCAGGCGGGCGCCGAGCGGTACGAGATGCCCGGCGCGCTGGACGGCGAGATCGGGTGCGCGGCGTTCCGCGACGACGACGGGATCCAGGTACTTTTGCTGCGCCAGAAGATGAAGAACCTCGATCTGCCGAAAGAGACGGCGACGGTGCGCGTCGCGCTCGACAAAAAACCGGCGTCGGTGACGCTGCAGCGCATCGACGAGACCCACTGCAATCCGCTGAAAACGTGGGAGGAGATGGGCAGCCCGCTCGACATGACGCCGCGGCAGGTGACGGAGATCAAGACGCAAACGGCGGTGGTCGAGGAGCCGGTCGCGTACGAGTATAAGGACGGCATGTTGGCGTTCCAATGCGCGCTCGGCGTCAACGACATCCAATTTATCCGAATTCAGTAAAGACAACGGGGAGGAACACGATGAAAACGCTGACAACGGAACAACGGACGAAACAGAGAGAGAAAGAGCAAAAAGAGATCGAAAAGTGGGAGCGCGAGAAAGCGCGCCCGCGCGGCAAAAATTACGTCTTTTACCTGATGCTGATGATGTCGATCGTCTACGTCACGGACGAGGTCGCGTCGCAGATCGGCACCCAGATGAAGGCGGAGATCGCGCTCAACCTGTTCGCGAACAGGGTCAGCCTGCTCGAGACATTGTCACTGGTCGGCATTGTGGCGGTCGTGTTCACGATCTTCTACAAGCCGCTGTCCGACCGCTACGGCCGCAAGCTTGTCCTGATTATCAACACGCTCGGCATGGGCGTCGGCATGTTCCTGATCTTTTTGTCGAACAACATCCCGCTCTATATTACGGGCGCTCTGATGATCGGTTTCTTTGTGCCGCACGACGTACAGGTCGTCTACATTCTGGAGAGTTCCCCGGCGAAGCACCGCGCCAAGATCTACGCGATTATCAAGGCGGTCGCGACGCTCGGCGTCCTGCTGATTCCGCTGTTCCGCAGGATCTTTATGAAGGACACCGCGAACTGGAATATGGTGTATCTGATTCCGGCCATCATCGGCATCGTCGTCGCGCTGGCGGCGCTGTTTCTGGCACGCGAATCGGATTCCTTTATCGAGCACCGGCTGACCTACCTGCGCATGACGGACGAGGAGCGCGCGGCTGCGAAACAGGCCAAGGACGCCGCGGGCGCGCAGGGCGGTATCGGCCCGGCGCTCAAGTACGCGTTTTCCCACAAGCAGCTGAAATGGTTGATGATCATCTCGATGCTGGTGTTTATGGGTGCGCTGATCACCCAGAACTACCAGATCATCATGAGCCACGGCTACGCGAAATCGCTGTTGGCGGCGGGCACGTTCACCGATCTCGAGCAAGCGATCGACGCCGCCGGTGTCGGTCCCGTGACAACCGCGCTGTTCATGTTCCCGATCTCGAGTGCGCTGTTCCAGCTGATACCCGGATTCCTCGCGGACGGCATCGGCCGCAAGCCGACCACCGCGATCACCGCCGCGACCGCGATTGTGTGCTTTACCCTGTTCTTCATCGGGTCCGCGAATAACTGGTCGCCGTACCTGATCGGCCTGCTGTGCGGCGCGTTTGTCGGCAGCTACTGGGCGACCACCGACGTCGCCGGCGGCATGATGATCTCCGAGAGCTCGCCGACCAACCTGCGCGCCTCGATTCTGGCGGTGCAGGGCATGATGACGTTTATCGTGCTGGTTCCGATCATGATTCTGAACCCGGTGCTGATCGGCATCTTCGGCAACGACGCGATCCCGTACATCTCGCTGTTCGTCGGGATGCCCGGCATGATTCTCGCGCTGATCTTCCTGCTGACCAAGACGCACGACACCAAGGGCGTCGACCTCGACAAGGTGACCGGTGCCGAGTGGGATTAGTCCGGTAATCTACATCGTCAATATAAAAAAAGACCCCCGGATGCGTGATGCATTCGGGGGTTATTACAGGAGGTGTACCCAACTTTCAATAAAGAGATGAGGATACTGAAGATCAAAGGACTGGATATCGGGGAAGCAAAGATGGTCTGCGTCCGCGTTCCGAAGCTAAAATTGTAAGGGGCGCCGGAAAACGCATACCGGATTGGGCGAATCATACAAGAGTGTGAGGAGAGGATCTTTGCCGCATGGGTATTGCCGAGATTGGCCCGGGATACAAAAAGGGTGCCTGATGATACCGGATAATGGGCTTCGATCGATGGATCAAAGACGGGTGTCTTCAAAATGCAGGTAGAGATGGATAAGATCGATGCGAAGGGTATCAACGACGCCCCTTACAACAAAGGGGAGCTGCGCGAATTAACGCACAGACCGCGGTGCTTCGATGTGCGGAAGACAGCAGCGGTGTGGTTCACCCCTAGTTTAAGTTTTTTCGCCCCGCATTTCAGTAACGGGTGTTACAAATAGTTGCAAGTTGAATAATTACTGGTTGTTGTAACGAATCACCAGTCACCAAATAACTAGTCATTATTCTGGCTGCTCAGTTTTCGGTAAAGCAGATACCCCACCAAACTGAGTACCCCGGTCACGGCGAAGGTGACGGCGGCGAAGGTGTAGTTCTGCATGCCGAGCGCGTGCCCGCCGACGGTGGAGGTGACGATGGAGGGAATCCGCGCGATCAGCGTGATCATCACCCAGACCGACAGCCGCATCGGGGTCAGCCCGATCAGGTAGGCCAGCAGATCCTTCGGGGTGCCGGGGATCAGGTAGATGATAAAGACGACGACATTCAGGCGCTTGGTGTCCTGCAGGAACTTCATGCCGCGGATCTTCTCGACGGTGAAAAAAACCTCGACCAGTTTGACGCCGAATTTTCGCACAAACAGAAAGACCAGAACGCTGCCGACCAGTGCGCCGATCATGCAGTAGACGGTGCCCCAGACCGCGCCAAACGCGTATCCCGCGGCGATCTCGAGCGGCTCGCCGGGGATGATAGCGACAAGAATCTGCAGCGCCATTAATCCGATGAACAGCAGCGGCCCCCACGCGCCCTGGGCATCCACCCAGTCGCGGAACCCCTCCGGGTTCGACACAAAGCGCACCAGTGGCGGCCCGATCAGGATCGCGAGCGCGGTGAAGACAGCAAAAAAGACGACCAGTGCGATGGCACTGAGCATCTTTTTGGTGCGATCTGTTATGACGATGTGTTTCTTCACGGTCAGTGCAGCTCGATGTTAAAGTTGAAGAGTGATCCGAAGATGCCGGCCGAGAGAATGGTCATGATGATGCCGGCGGCAACGACACCCAGCGCGATCATGAGCAGCGCCTTTTTCCAGTTCAGCTGCAGAATGGCGGCGATCAGCGAGCCGGTCCATGCGCCGGTGCCGGGCAGCGGAATCGCGACAAACAGAAAGAGCGCCAGCAACTCCTTGTTGCCGAACTTGTGGGCGCGCTCGGTCGCTTTGTCGATAATCTTCTGGAAAAACGGGCCGATCTTTTTCATCTTGGCCAGCCAGCGCAGCACCTGCTGCGAGAACAGGATCAGGAACGGTACGGGCAGCACATTGCCGAGAATCGCGACGCCGAGCGTGGGCAGCAGCGGAAAACCCATGCCGACACCAAAAGGAACCGCGAGACGCAGTTCGACGATGGGCAGCATGGCGATGATTAAAATTCCAAAATAGGTGTCGCCGAAAAAATCGACGATTGTTTGCATTAATGTCTGGGTCAAAGAGAGTTCCTCTTTTCGGATAGTGTTGCTATTATAGCATATCCGAAAGCCGGAAACAAATCATGAAGCGGATGAAAACTTTGAAACTTTTGCGACCATGACGGTGACGTCGTCGCGGACGTGGTTTGATTCCTGCGTGCGGCGCAGAATCTCGCGGCACAGTTCCTCCGGCGTCGCGCCGAACGAGGTCTTGAGCGACTCCTCGATGATCCGGTAGCCGTCCGCCTGAATGCCGTCGCTCGTCATGACAATGATGTCGCCGTCGCTGATCGCGAACTGGGATTCCTTACAGATGACGTCGTTGAGGATGCCGATGGGCACCGAGCGCCCCTCAAATTTCAGGATTTTGTTGCCGCGCAGACAGTAGGTCGGCGCCGCACCGGCCTTGAACAGCCGCGCGCCGCCCTCGTAGACGTTGAAGCTGAGCGCGTCCAATGTGCTCGCGGATTCGGCGTTCTCCCGCAGCGCGAGCGCCGAGTTGGCCAATTCCGCGGCGCGCTTGATCGAGAATCCGCTCTCGAGCAGTTTTTTCAGAAACGCGCAGCAGATCGCGCCGTCGCGCGCCGCCGCGGCGCCGGTGCCCATGCCGTCGGACAACAGCATGTGGACGTTGCCGCGCAGATCGGTGAAGATGCTGAACACGTCGCCGCAGACCTTGTCCTCGGCGTAGATCTGCGCGCTGGCGGTCTTGATGACATACGCGGGACGCTCCGTGAAACAGAGCACGGTGTTGCCGCTGCTCTCCTCGACGGCGGGGTGGCCGACCGCAACGCCGACGATGATGCTGATGCCCGCGCTGAGACGCTTGATCAGCGATTCGGGCGGCAGATCGCGCAGCGACACCGTGACGATGGGGCGGCGCTCGCTGTCGTAGACGCAGCCCGCGGTCTCGACCGGCAGCTGAAGTCGCAATGCGCAGTCGAAGATGCGTTTGCTGCGGTTCTCGTCCCAGTTGCTGTAGGTGCACAATTCGCCCTTCGCCGCGTTCAGCATGTCGCTGACGGCGAGAAACTGTTTTTTGAGCATTCCGATGTACAGGTCGGTGTTGCGCTCGCGGTTCTTTTGATCGAGATATTCGGTGTAGTGCCGGTTGATGCCGGTCGCGAGCAGCGGCAGGTGGATACATTTTTTGCGGAACAGCTCGTGGAAGGACTCGACCGAGACGGCGTTTTCCTGCAGCAGGACCGGCGTCAGGCGGTGCAGGTGATCGACGGTGTCGCCGTACTGCTGCACCCAGCAGGCAGAGACTTTCGCGCAGCGGCGGCAGATGTCCTCCGCCGCCTTGGAGTACAGCTCGTCCATGTAGCGGTGGTCCGGCTTGGTCGGAATGGTCTGATCGAGCAGGCCTGTGATCTCGCGCATCGCGCCCGAGATGCTGTCGAGCTTGATGCCGATCGCCGAGGTCGCGCTGGTCAGCGACTGGCTCAGATGCTCGAAGCGGGCGTCCGCGACCCCCTTCATCGGAATCACCAGAAAGACGAGCGCGCCGAACAGCACCTCGGAGATGTAGATCAGCGCGTACACATAGTTCTCGGCGCAGATCGTGAAGATCCCGGCGGTCACAATGTACACAAGGCAGATCAGCGCCTTGCCGCGCTTCTTGAACAGCGCTGCGAGCACCCCGCCGATACAGATGCCGACGCCCGCAAAGATGAACGAGGGTTCGGACAGCGCGACGGCGGCGGCGACCGCCGAAAAAATCGCGGCGTCGAGCGGCGCGGATAGCAGAAAGGCGGCGAAAATAACGATGCCCGCGCCGAAGATTCTGCCGAGCGAAAACGGCCCGATGGCGACCGGGTACAGCGACATCAGCAGCGTGCACAGTACCAGCGCGAGGCTGGCTTTCTGGGTTCCGGACATCTCGAAGACGGATTTCCGGTGCTTGAAGGCCTCGAACGCGGTGTGGTAAAAATACGAGAAACCACCAGCCAGCGCGACGCCGCCGACCAACCGCGAGACGGTGTCGACGCTGAAGGTGTCGGTCAGCGTCAGAATGATGAGTTCGGTGATGACGACCGCCGAGACGCCCGCCACAAGGCAGGGGACGTAGTTGCTCTTGTGGTATTTCCCGCGCTGGATGCCCGCGAGAATCCACCGCAGTGCCGCGACAACGCCGACCGCGCCGATGTAGGCGGAGTTCGCCCCGACGATGGTGTCGCCGATCCAGTTGTTGACGACATATCCGACCAGCGCAGCGATGGAGTAGGTGTCCGGCACGCCGATGATCAGCGCAAGACCGAACGGAAAGACGCCGGACGAGAATTCGACGCGCGCCAGCAGCAACGCGAACGCGCCGACCGCCAATTGCAGCAGCGCGGCGCGGAGAATCGTGAACAGCAGGGAGTTGTCGGCCCGTCGAAACAGGAAGAGCAGGTTTTTCTTTTTGATCTTTTGCTTGTAATTCATACCGGTACCTTCCGTTGGCAGTTCCTGTTTTTTATCGTGGTAAAGCCAGTATAGGACAAGCCCCGGCGTGGTTTCTGTCGAGCAAAAATCCGAAAAATTCGCTAATTATAGGAAAAAACGGGAAACGATGTAAAGAAACACCCCGACTTGACGAATTATAGATATTGGAGTATTCTGTTCTGGCTATTAATGTATTAACTATTAGAGGATGTCATGAAACGGTTTTTATGTGTACTGATGGCCCTGCTGCTGCTGTCCGGTCTCGCGGCCTGTTCCGACTCCGAGAAGGACGCCTACAAGGCGGCAACCGAGGCGATTGAGATCGAGGACTACGCGACGGCGCTGTCTCTGCTGGCGACGATTCCCGAGTACAAGGACAGCGCGGAGATTATGGCGGCCATTCAGCCGAAATACGACTACCAGCAGGCGACGCTAGCGATGGAAAGCGGGGACTACGGCAAAGCGGCCAAGCTGTTCGAGGCGCTCGGCGAGTACGAGGATTCGGCGGCGCAGTTTGCGTTCGCCAAGGACGAGGGCGCATTTATGCTGATCGCCAGAGCGGTCGCCAAGGCGATCGCGCACGATTCGGGCTTCCTGCCCGAGACCTACGAGATCTATCAGTGCGGGTACAAGACGGCGTCCAACGGCGACCCCTACGCGATGGTGTTCGGCGCCCAGCTGACCGTCTACATGATGGTCACGCACGACGACCCGGAGGACGCGACCAAGGTGCTTGCGGATCACTTTGTGATCCTGATCGACCGTGACGGAGACGCGCGCCTGATGCGGAACGACGGCAGCCTCGGCGACGCCGACAATACATACGACACGGGTCTGGACGTAGCGCGGCTGCTCGCGGTGCTGCCCGACCTGATCGCGAAAGAAAAGAGTAAATAACAAAACCCGCTGATAAATGAACTGAATCCCCCAAAACGGACAATTGCAAAAATCCCCCAGTCGCGAAAAGATAGAAGCGACAGGGGGATTTTTTATGAAGCGACAATGAACGAAATGCAGAAAAATATGCGGCGCTGCAATAACCGGGGGCGCGCTCTCATAAACTGGATTAGAGTTGTCCGGCGAAGCGCAGCACCTCGAGCGAAACCTTCAGCTGAAAGATCATCTTGCTGTTGTCAAAATCCAGATTGGTGATCTCCTTGATGCCGCCCAGCCGGTAGCGCAGCGTGTTGCGGTGGATAAACAGCTCCTCGCAGGTCTCCTTCGGCGAGCAGTCGTGGTCGAGGTAGCTCGCCAGCGTCTGCAGGTACTTGCTGTGATGCTTCTGGTCGTAGTCCACCAGCGCCAGCAACCGCTCGTCACAGAGGGATTTCCAGTGGATGGCCGGCTGACTTTGTTTCAGCAGGTCGTTGAAAGAACACTCGCTGTACAGATATACATGCCGGTCGGGAAACAGGCTGACGCCGAGCTCGATGGCGCGCAGCGCCTGCGTGTAGCAGTGGTGCAGATTCTCGTACTCGAGCGACGACCGGCTGATGCCGATGTACAGGCCGTAGTTGTCGGCGTAGAGCTGGAACATCTGCCGCACGTCCTGATCGGTCATCGAGATCGCGCCGAGGAAGGCGATGGCGATATCGCTGTGAAACACCGTCATAATCATGTTCGGGATCGCCAGCACCAGTGTGCTCTGCAGGTAGTTGTGGACGGGATCCGCGTTGTTCTTGTTGATGTACCGGAGCACGACGACACGGAAGGCCTCCCCGTCCTTTTTTTGCAGCTTTTTTTCCACCTCGATCAGCGCGGTGGGGTCGTCGTCGTTGCCCTCAAGCAGATGCAGAAACGCGTAGTTGCGGTAGTCGGAAAAATCGTTGAACGTGACGTCGGAGCGCTGCCACTCCAGCGCGATCAGATCGCCCAGTACGCGGAACAGAATCTCGTCCTCCTCGGCGAACGGGTGCAATGCGGCGTTCAGCACCAGGAACGCGACGGTGTGCTTGTTCTCCTCGATGCCGTAGAACCAGCGCGCGCAGTAGATGCCGTGGTAGAGATAGACGTTGTTGTTTTTCTCGAGTTCCACAAACAGGTTGCGGTCGAGCGCGGACTTGAACATCGAGTGGCTGATGACCTTGTCGCGCTGCAGCTCGTTGCACATCGGCTCGTCGATCGGCACGTCCGAGACGAAGTGGATCAGGCTGCCGACGGTGTCGCAGATAAAGACCGGGTTTCCGAAAATCTTGTTCGCGACCTCCAGCAGGTAGGGGATGCCCTTTTTGCTCAGGCACGCCTCCGTCAATCGCAGCTTTTTGCTCTCGAGCCGCTGGACCCGCTCGAACATCAGCTTGATCTGCCGCGACAGTTCCGGCAGGCTCAGGTCGGTCTCGGCGTACAGCACATTGATGTTCAGGTTCGTCGGAATATCGCGGTCGTCCCACCGGCACACAAAGGTCCCGCAGGGCGGCCGGTGCGCCAGAATCTGGTCGGCGGTAGCGATATAACACCAGTCGTCGAAGAACTCGGGCGACGGCGACGTCAAATCCCCGACAAAGTTCATCACGACGTTGGGGTCGCTTAAAAAACGGGGTTTAATTTTGTAAAGAACAGTCTCTTGCATCAGCTCATAAATGGTAGTTCCCACCAACAGACCCCCTCGATTTTTGTTAATTCTACCATAATTACTGTGGACAATCAACACCATTTGTGCGGAGCGCACAAAGAATGGAGTGTTTATTGTTTCATCTGCACGTTGTCTATTGAATACATAAGTGTTACAATCTACATACAATCCCAACGTATGGTAATTATTATGTACAAACTGCACAAACAACAATTTTTTATTTGGAGGTTTAGTCTATGCGTGTTGCATTAATGGGCACAGGTTCACTCGGCACTATCATGGGAGCCATGACTTCGAAGAACGGCGGCGATATGATACTGATCGACGCGTACGAAGATCATGTCAAGGCGCTGAACGAAAAAGGCGCGCAGGTTGTCGGCAGCTTTTTTGAAGGGGTCTATCCGGTAACCGCGATCACGCCCGACCAGATGGACGGAATCTATGATCTCGTCATCCTCCTTTGTAAACAAACCGCCAACGAGGTAGCGCTGAACCAGCTGCTGCCGCATCTCGGCCCCGACAGCATCGTCTGCACCCTTCAGAACGGCGTTCCCGAGGACTCGGTAGCCGCCATCGTCGGCGCGGACCGCGTCATGGGCGCGACCGTCGGCTGGGGCGCGACCTTCAAGGGCCCCGGCGTATCGGAGCTGACCTCTCCGGTCGACAAAATGACGTACGAGCTCGGCGAGCTGGATTCCTCGATCCGCGAGCGGACCCAGAAGGTCGCCGAATTCCTGAACTTCTCCGGCGTCACGGACGTCGTTCCGAACATCCTTGGAATCCGCTGGACCAAACTGCTGATCAACGCGACGATGAGCGGCATGTCCGCGCTGACCGGCGGCACCTACGGTGACGTTCTGGACAACGAGAAAGCGCTGATGTGCGCCGCGCACATCGGCAAAGAGACGCTGGACGTCGTCAAAGCCCGCGGCATTAAGCTGGAGCCGATTCAGGGCAACAACTTAGAGATCCTCTACTTCTCCAACGAGAAAGAGCGCGCCGCGAAGATGCCGATCTATAAGCTGATCTTCAATCCGCACAGAGCGCTGAAAGCCAGCATGCTGCAGGATCTTGAAAAAGGTCGCAAGACCGAGGTGGATGCCATCGTCGGCGTCGTGTCCGAGTGGGGCAAAAAAGCCGGCGTGCCGACACCGGTCAGCGATCAGGTCGTCAAGATCATCAAGGAGATTGAGGACGGCAAGCGTACCTACAGCTTCGATAACCTGAACGACATCACCATTCCCGAGATCCCGAAAGAGTAAGCGGTCGAAGCCTATCCGTCGTCAGTTTTAATGATTAT